>NZ_BMLX01000005.1 GCF_014645535.1 Silvimonas iriomotensis | reverse complement strand
CCGAACAGGACCGTGAAACGACTTAGCGCCGATGATAGTGCGGATTACCCGTGTGAAAGTAGGACATTGCCAGACACCCATATAAAACGCCCGTACAGAGACCTGTACGGGCGTTTTGCTTTTACCCCCGCATTGCGCGTTCCGCGCTGCTACCGCTGATCGGTCATTTGCATCCGGTCATTTCATTTGCATACATTGAATCATCGCCAACCACCATCAAGGTGCTGCCGGCCGTGGGTGCAAACGAAACGACAATCAGCGCAACACACCTCGAACTCTTTCGCTCTGCGGGGCGCATGCTGCAAAGCGATGATCCGGATGAGCTCAGTTGCGGGCTGGAAAGTCTGCGTTATCTGTCGCGCATCGGGCATGCGCGGGCCAGTTTCAATCTGGCGGTGGCCTATCTGCGGGGCCACGGTGTTGCCGCCGATGCCGCAATGGCTGCGTATTTCATGCTGCGCTCCGCGAGGCAAGGCTATGGCGGCGCTTATGAGCCGCTGGCGCGCATGATCATCAATGGCGATCTGATCGAGAGCAAAGGGCTGTTGCCGCAAGCGCGCCATTTTGTGGCACGGGTCTGGTATTTCCGCGCGCTGTGCGATGGTGTGGCGCGGCCGGATGCGGCAGCCCGGATACCGTATTCCGCCATGTATATGGCCATGGGGCCGGTGCGCTATCACTAGGTTGGACTTGCCGCAGGATTCGTATTTGTCATGGGCAATGCGTTAGACTCAAGGCATTCCCGCCGCACGCCGGCTGTTGTTGTGCGGTGTCTGTTGACGCTGTGTCTTGTGGATGCGCCTGCATGAGTTCCCGTTCCCTGCCTTATCTGCCCAGATTCATTGCCCCAACCCGCTATACCGATCCGGCTGCTGCGCTGGCCCAGGTGAAGCTGATTTACGAAAACAGCGTCAATCATCTGCGTGATGCCATGCAGCGGTTTGTCACCGGTGAAGATCTGGGTGGGCATGTGCGTGCCTGCTATCCGTTTGTGCGGATTCAGACCGACACCGTGGCCCGTTCCAACGAGGCCGATAGCGCGCATCTGAGTTTTGGCTTCGTTGCCGGCCCGGGTTATTTCGAAACCACGCTGACCCGGCCCGATCTGTACGCCGACTACTATCTGGAACAGTTCCGCCTGCTGCTGCAAAACCACGAATGCGAGCTGGAAATCGGGACGAGTTCCCAGCCGATTCCGGTGCATTTTTCGTTTGCTGAACATGATTACATCGAAGGCACGCTCAGCCCCGAACGGCGCCAGTTGATGCGCGATATGTTCGATCTGCCGGATCTGTCTGCCATGGATGACGGTATTGCCAATGGCACATATGATCCGCGCCCAGGTGAGCCGCAACCGCTGGCCCTGTTTACCGCGCCACGGATTGATTACTCATTGCATCGCTTACGGCATTACACCGGCACGGTGCCGGAGCATTTCCAGAATTTTGTGTTGTTCACCAACTACCAGTTCTATATCGATGAATTCATCCGGTTGGGGCAGGAGAGCATGAACGACCCCGACAGTGATTACATTGCCTTTGTCGAACCGGGTAATGTGATCACGCGCCGTGTTGGTCTGAGCGCGCAAGAGAGCGATGCGCTGGGCGCCGCGCCGCCGCGCTTGCCGCAAATGCCGGCCTATCACTTGATCCGGGCTGATCGCAGCGGGATTTCCATGGTGAACATCGGCGTGGGCCCGGCCAATGCCAAGACCATTACCGATCATATTGCCGTGCTGCGCCCGCATGCCTGGATCATGCTGGGGCACTGCGCCGGGTTGCGTAATTCGCAGCAACTGGGCGATTACGTGCTGGCCCACGGCTATGTGCGTGAAGACCACGTGCTGGATGAAGACTTGCCGCTGTGGGTGCCGATCCCGGCGCTGGCAGAAATCCAGCTGGCTCTGGAGGCCGCGGTATCCGACGTCACGCTGCTCAAGGGCCCGGAGCTCAAGCACATCATGCGCACGGGCACGGTGGCCAGCACTGATAACCGCAACTGGGAACTGTTGCCGGATAATCGCCCGCAACGGCGCTTCAGCCAGAGCCGGGCGGTGGCGCTGGATATGGAAAGCGCGACCATCGCCGCTAATGGTTTCCGTTTCCGGGTGCCTTACGGGACTTTGCTGTGCGTCAGTGACAAGCCGCTGCATGGCGAGATCAAACTGCCGGGCATGGCCAACCATTTTTACCGCGAACGGGTGGACCAGCACCTGAGGATCGGCATCCGCGCCATGGAACTGTTGCGCGAACAGGGCGTCGATCAATTACATAGCCGTAAATTGCGCAGTTTTGCCGAAGTGGCTTTTCAGTAACCTTATATCGGCCCGATCCGGCCAAACCGGTCAAGCTTTGGCCAAAGTGGCCGAATTGTTCTGGATAAGACCGTGTGCCGGCCCGTGTCACCCGCGTGGCCGGTGCTTCACTGCCGGGTGAACAGTTAATGCAAGGTGCGCCGTTGGCGGGCGTGCCTGACAGGAGAACACGTATGGCGATCAGCGCAACCAGCCTGAGCAACCAGTCCGCTCAGCAAAGCAGTAGCAGCAACAAAAGCAGTACGGCCAGCCAGATCATCGAACAGCCGGACAGCTCGCTCAAGGCCACCCCGATGGGCCAGGTGCCACAGGACAGCGTGACGATCGAGTATTCGGAAACCACAGTGAGCCTGACATATACCGATCCGCGCAAGACGCAGGGCCAGTCTGACACTGGCACGTCGGACACCGGTGCGTCTGATGACAGCAGTGCTTCGGCCAGCGGTAGCGACGGCACGGATGCGACGTCTTCCGGCAGCACGCCGGTTGATCTGGCCTCCATGCTGGATCAGTCCAACCAGAAGGTGCAGCAGTTCATCGATATGCTGGGCAATATGCTCAAGCAGCAAGGGCTGACGTGGTCCAAGGTGGTCAGCGGTGAACAAAAGCTCAGCGCCGACCCCAAAACCATTGATGCGGCCAAGCAGGCCGTGTCGGCCGATGGTGAGTTCGGTATCAAGAATACGGCCGAGCGGATTCTGAACTTTGCCAAGGCCGCCGCCGGGAATGATCCGGCCAAGCTCTCGCAACTGAAGGATGCCATTCAGCAAGGCTTTGATAGTGCTGCCCAGTTCTTTGGCGGCAAGCTGCCGGATATCAGCAACCAGACTCATGACGTGATCATGAACGAACTCGACAAATGGTCGCAGAACGGGATTCCGCAGGGCGATGTGACGCTGAGTGATGATGACATCAACGCCGTGATCAACCCCAAGAACGCGGATGGCAGCAGCGATAGCGCCAGCAGCACCAGCAGTACTTCGGCCAGCACTACGGGCGGCACGATCTCGACCTCGGCCTGACCTGGCGGGATTGGACAAACATGCAGCGGCGGGCCAGTGCGCCCGCCGTTTTCACAACTGCAGATAGCCGTAATCGGCCGCTTCTTGTTCCATCTCTGCTACCACATGGCAAACCGAATCAGGCAAGACGCTAAACCCGGTAATGCCAAAGGGCGTCAGGGCGGTGGCCAGATCCGGATTGGCGCAGGCATGCGCCAGCGCGAGGCGCATCATCCACAACTGGTCTGCCGAAGTGGCAATGCCGGTAATCAGGGGCAGCCCGGGGGAGGGCGCGGTCTGGCCAATGATGCGGATACCTTCTGCGGCCTCGGGCTGGTGGCGCTGCAACAGCGCCAGGGTAACGCAATCAATGGCGGCGATATCCGCCTGCCCGGCGCGGATATATTCGATGGAACGGGCGTGGCTACCGGTAGCGAGCGCGTGAGCGAAAAACTGGCCACCGAACGATAACGGCGCCGCCAGTGCCCGCAGACTGTTGTAACCGGAGTGCGAATCACGGCTGTTATAGGCCACCGTGGCGCCCCGGAAATCGCTCAGGCTGGTGCGGGCGTCATCGTCACGGGCCACCAGCATGCTGCAATAGAACGGCCCGTCGCACCCGGGCGCATCGTAATGAAAGTAGCCAACGCTCTGTACCTTGTCTTTCAGCACAGTCATCAGCGGATAACTGCAGGTCTGGCTGAGCAGCAGGTCCGGGTCCAGCCAGTGCTCGACCAGGTCGTCCGGCCAGATCACCTCGTCAGGCGCGCCGATGATTTCGTGGTTGATCAACTCGGCTCTGAGCGCGTGCCACAAGCGCGCGGTGTCTCCCGGCCCGGCAAAATACATGGGCAACGAAACCTTCATCTCGGCCTCTATCTGCTTTGCGCACTGGCAGACGATGCGCTTGTTATGGGGCGATTGGGTGGCATGCTCGCCAGCCGCCATGCTTGTGAGCGGATCATCAACCGTTCAAATGCCAGATCCGTCACGACTGCCAGTAACCCTGCCAGCAGGGCTCCTTCTACAATATAGGCGGTATTAAAACCGCTCAAGCCGACAATGATGGGAGAACCCAGCGTCGGCGTGCCAACCGTCGAGGCGATCGCAGCCGTACCGATGTTAATGATGACCGAGGTTCTGACGCCGGCCAGCCAGACCGGCAAGGCCAGCGGTAATTCCACTTGCCGAAGCAGCTGCCAGCGGCTCAGCCCCAGCCCGCGCGCGGCTTCCACCACCGGCGGCGGTACGGATTCCAGCCCGGCAATGGTGCTCTGGACCACGGGCAGCAAGCCATACAACGCCAGGGCGATGATCGCCGGTTTGACGCCGAACCCGATCAGGGGAACCGCCACTGCCAGCACCGCCACGGGCGGGAAGGTCTGGCCGATGGCGACAATGGTTTCCAGCAAAGGGCGAAAATCCCGCCCGCCTTCCCGCGTGACCAGCAAGCCCGCGCCGCCACCCAGCACGACGGCAATGGCGCTGGATACCCCGACAATCAGCACATGGGCCAGCACCAGTTGCGGGAAGCTTGCCTGGGTGTAGATGGGGCGTTCTTGTTCCGGAAAGAGCGCGTGAAAAAGCGGTGCCAGATGCGCCATGCCGAACATCAGCGCCAGAAACAGGGCGCCAGTCCACAGCAAGGGGTCTGACCACCAGCGGCGCGGATGCGTCATGCGGCGACATCCAGCAGGTCTGCCACATGAATGCTGCCCACGGTCTGGCCGTGTTCATCCACCACCGGCAGTTGTTCGGCGTGATTGGCAATCAGCAGCGAGAGCGCCTCCCGCAGCGTGGCGGTGCGGGACACGCCCGGCGCCGGCCCGGCGGTGGCCGCCCGCATGCGGCTGTGCACCTGATCCAGCCCCAGCAGTTTGAGGCCCACTTCAGTGCGTCCGACAAAACGGGTGACGGCGTCGCTGGCCGGTTCCAGCAGAATTTGCCGTGGTGTGCCGTCTTGCACCACACGGCCACGGTCGAGCATGACAATCCGGTCGGCCAGCAACAGGGCTTCATCAATATCATGCGTCACCAGCACAATGGCCTTGCCCGAGACCTGATGGATGCGGGCGATTTCTGCCTGCAGGGCGCTGCGCGTCACCGGGTCGAGCGCGCCAAAGGGTTCATCCATCAGCAAGACTTCCGGGTCTGCCGCCAGCGCCCGCGCGACGCCCACGCGCTGTTGCTGCCCGCCAGAAAGCTGATGCGGATAGCGGCTGGCAAAGGCGGCCGGGTCCAGCCCCAGCAGATGCAGCAGTTCATCCACCCGCCCGGCGATGCGTGCTTTGGGCCACTTGAGCAAGGCCGGCACGGTGGCAATGTTCTGCGCCACGGTCCGGTGCGGAAACAGCCCGATTGACTGGATGGCGTAGCCCATGCGCCGGCGCAGGTCTTCTTCACGAAAATGGTTGATCTCTTTGCCGGCAAACAGGATGCGCCCGCTGTCATGCGGCACCAGCCGGTTGATCATCTTCAAGGTGGTGGATTTGCCCGAGCCCGACCGGCCGATCAGCACGGTGAATTCACCATCCGCCAGGCGCAGCGAGAGTTCATCCACGGCCAGGAAGTCGCCAAAGCGTTTGCTGACGCGTTCAAATTCGATCATTGCCCGCGCACTCCCCATATCGAAACCAGCAACTTGAACAACGCGTCGGCGGCGATGGCCAGTGCGATAACCGGCATCGCCCCCAGCAAAACCAGATCCAGCGCGCTGCTGAGCAAGCCCTGAAACAGGATGGCGCCAAACCCGCCCGCGCCGATCAACGCCGCCACGGTGGTCAGCCCGATGGCTTGCACGGTGGTGATGCGCAGGCCCGATAACAGCACGGGCAACGCCAGCGGGACTTCCACGTGCCAGAACACCTGCCGGCGCGACATGCCCATGCCGCGTGCGGCCTCGACTACCGGGCCTGGCACTTGCTCCAGCCCGGCGGCCGTACTGCGCGCCATGGGAAGCAGCGAATACAAAGTCAGGGCGATGACGGCGGGCGTGACACCGATACCGCTGACGCCCAGCCGCGCCAGCACGGGAACATGCGCCGCCAGCGCCGCCAGCGGGGCGATCAGCAAGCCGAACAATGCGATCGAAGGGATGGTCTGGATCAGATTGAGCACGGAAAACACCGGCCCGCGCAGCCAGTTGCGCCGGAACACCAGTACGCCCAGCGGAATACCGATCAACAAGGTGGGCACCAGCGTGGCGGCGACGATCTCCAGATGCCGGCTGAGCGCCGCATCAAATACATCCTGGTGATTGGCGTATTCCTTGAGCACGGCCAGTTCTGATAACTGGCCGGAGAACAACAAACCGATACAGGGCGCGAGTACCGCCAGAGCGGCCAGCACGGTGTTGCGCGGGCTCAGCCTGAGTTGCCCCAGTGCGTCTGCTGCCGCCAGCCAGCCCAGCGCCCACAATACCCAGCCACCGCCGCCGAATGAAGTACGGCTATAGTCAGAGTCCGTCATGGCCAGCCGTTGCGCCTCGTGTCCGCCCAGCGCCAGCAAGCCGCACAACCACACGGCGCAGGCCAGCAGCACCGCACCGTCGCGCCATGCGCTTTTCTGGCAGAACGGGGCCACGGCCAGCACCAGCGCCGGGATCAACATGACGCATCCACCCGGCACGGCCGCAAACGCAATACCTTTGCCCGTCACCAGCCGGTTGGGGGCGTGCGTCAGCAGCGGCAGCAGCCATGCGGCCAGCACCCCTGCCAGCCACAGCACCAGCAATACCCGGTTTTTGATTGCGCCTGCCAGTCTGACCTGCACTTACTTCACAAAGCCTTTTTGTTTGAGGTAGTCAGCGGCGACTTTTTTGGCATCCTGCCCTTCAATGGCGATCCTGGCGTTCAGCGTCTGCAGCGTGCGGCTGTCCAGACTCTGGAATACGGGCGCCAGCGCATCCTTGATGGCCGGGTATCGGGTCAGGACATCTGCCCGCACGACCGGGGCCGGCGCGTAGATCGGCTGGATGCCTTTGGGATCGTCCAGCGTGACCAGGCCCAGCGCGGCAACGGGCCCGTCAGTACCGTAGGCCATGGCGGCATTCACGCCAGAAGTCTGCTCTGCCGCGGCCTTGATGGTGACCGTGGTATCGCCGCCCGCGAGCGTGAGCAACTGTTCTTGCTTGAGCTTGAAGCCATAGGCCATTTCAAATGCGGGCAGGGCGTCCGGGCGCTCTATGAATTCGGCCGAGGCCGCCAGCTTGAACTGGCCGCCCGCGTTGATCCACTTGCCAAGATCCGCCAGCGATTTGAGCTTGTTGCTGGTGGCGACGTCTTTGCGGATGGCGATGGCCCAGGTGTTATTGGCGGGTGCGGGCGTCAGCCAGACCAGCTTGTTCTTTTGCATATCCAGCGTTCTGACTTTGTCGTAGCCGGCTTTGGCATCGCGCCAGGCCGGGTCTTTTTCATCAGCAAAAAAGAAGGCGCCGTTGCCGGTGTACTCCGGGTAGATATCGATCTCGCCCGCGCTGATGGCGCCCCGCACTACTTTGGTGGTGCCCAGCTGGATCTTGTTTTCGGTCTTGATGCCTTTGGCCTGCAAGACCTGCAAGATGAGATTGCCCAGCAAAGCGCCTTCGGTATCGATCTTGGAACCCACGCGCACGGCGGTGTCGGCCTTTGCGCCGGTGGCGGACACGCACAGTGTCAGAACCACGCCCAACAGGGTGCGGCGGCAAACTCGCAAAGTCATTGGTCTTCCTTCCGGTAACTGGGGGTACAGGCTTGAGGTTAGTCACTGAGACGCGTCTGTGCCGACAAAAAGCCGTCAGACAAGGTTGAACGCAGCAAATCAACGTAGCTGCTTTGCAGAAAACTGCCATGCCGGGCTGGATAACCGGCGCCCACGGCAGGGCAAGCGGCGGGCTGGGGCAGGGTGGGGCTGGTCACCTGCCTGTCACGATGTTTTAATACGACGCCTGTCCTGATATACCACAGGCACTCCCATTGCCTGTGCTAAGTTCATATTTCAATACAGCCATGCCGGTGACATGATCTGCCGGCGTTGCGGAGCCCAGGCTTGCATACAGAAACATCCACTTCGACCGCGGTTTACCTCTTGACCGGACGGGAGTCCGATCTGGCCCCGGTCGCCAAACAACTGGCGGTGTTCGGTTTTGAAACCACCGTGTTTGATCACGCCACCGCGTTGCTGGCGGCCATGCACGGCAAACCGCCGTTTGCGGTGATCCTGGACGCCCAGACCGAAGGGCTGGATCTGGAATTCCACGTCCCGCTGATCAAGCGTCTGAGCAAAGGCCCGCTGTTTTTATCCTCTGCGGGCGAGCCCGTCTCTCGCCAGATTGCCCTGTTACGCCTCGGGATTACCGATTTCGTGGCCCGGCCATTGCCGCTGCAAAAGCTGGTGGTGCGACTGGATGAACTGCTGGATCAGCGCCGGCCAGAGCCGTTCCGGGTATTGGCGGTCGATGACTCTGAAGCCATGCTGCACTGGCTGGATAAAGTCCTGCGCGGCGCGGGCATGGAAGTGTTCAAGACGCGCAGCCCGCTGGATGTATTGCTGATGATGGAGCGGCACCGGCCAGAGATCGTCATTCTGGATGTCTACATGCCAGAGTGCTCCGGGAACGAAATGGCGCACATCATCCGCCAGCAATCCCGGTTTGATGGTATTCCCATCATCTTTTTCTCGACCGAAGTCAGCCGCAACAAGCAGCTGCTGGCGCGCAGCATGGGCGGTGATGATTTCCTCGTTAAAGACACGCCGCCAGAAGAACTGGTCGCCGCCGTCACCATTACCTGCGAGCGGTATCGCCGCCTGCGCCAGTGGATGACCCGCGACAGCCTCACGCTGCTGTTGAATCACACCACGCTGGTGGAACAACTGGACCAGGCCATCCAGTCCTGTGCGCGCAATGGCGATCACCTGACGTTTGCCATGATCGACATTGACCACTTCAAATCGGTCAACGACGAATACGGGCATCTGACGGGCGATTATGTGATCCAGAGCCTGGCGCGCATTCTGCGGCACACCGCCCCCGGCCAGGCGTTGATCGGGCGCTACGGTGGCGAGGAGTTCGGCATTGCCTTGCCCGGCATCGCGCCGGTGCTGGCTTCACGCTATATCGATGCGGTGCGGCAACAGTTCCGCGCCTTTCCGCAAAACGGCAATGACAGCACGTTCCAGGCCACGTTCAGCGCGGGTGTCTCTACGCTCACGCCGGGCCTGACCACGCAGCAACTGATGGAAAACGCCGATCTGGCGCTCTATCAGGCCAAGCGCAACGGCCGCAATCAGGTGGTGCTGTACAACGAGGCGGAACACGCCCGGCTGGATCGCAACCACGATTAGCGCTGCGCGGTGTCGCGCAATTTCCCTCCCGCCTGCAGGCCGGTTCGGCAATACGCCGCCCGGCCTTTTTGTCGTACTTATGCCTTATGTATCTGATCCAGTACAAATAAAGTTCCGTCTGATATATTAAATAATTGATATTGATAATAATTCGCATTACCATGTTGAGCGTTTGTTAACCGCTCCTACATAGACCTCATCATGAAAACCCGCCATCGCTGGGCCAAGACCCCCTGCGCTACCTTGCTTTGTCCGTTCTCCACCGCCGTCTTGCTGGGCTTTGCCGCACCGGCCTTTGCCGACGACACCGCCGCATTGCCGGATGTCACCGTGACCGCCGCCCAGCAAAGCGAACTGGCGACGCCTTCAACCGGTGGCGCGCTGGGTTCGCGCAAGGTCATCGACACGCCGTTCTCGCAAACCGTGGTGAGCGGGCAGGATCTGGCTGATCGCCAGGTGCGCAAGCTGGGCGATGTCTTTGCCGCGGATGCCTCGGTCTCTGACAACAGCGATGCCAGCAACGCCTGGGCCAGCTATCTGACCGTGCGCGGCCTGCAACTGGATTGGCAGAACGGCTACAAGATCGATGGCCTGCCGTTTATTGGCTACGGCGTGAACCCGCCGTACGAGCAATTTGAACGGGTTGAGCTGCTCAAGGGCTTGTCCGGCTTCATGTATGGCTTTGGCGCGCCCGGTGGCGTGGTGAACTACGTGACCAAAAAAGCCGAAGGCGCCCCGGTCCGCAGCATTGATATCGGCTACACCGAAGACAGCGTGCTGTCTGAACATGCCGACTTTGGCCAGCGTTTCGGCCCGGGCAACATGTTTGGCGCGCGCATCAATTACACCCACGAAGGCGGCGATACCATCAATGGCGGCCAGACCAACCGCAACTCGGTCTCGCTGGCGCTGGACGCGCAGATCAACGATCGCCTCTCGACCTATTTCAACATGCTCTATCAGCAACGCCGCTCGGACAACATGCCGGCCTCGCTCAGCTTTGCCAGCTACACCGGCAAGGGCATGCCCGGCACCGTGGCAGGCGATACCAGCAACCTGAACAGCGATGGTCAGCACCTTTATACCGGCCTGCAGCTGTATACCGCCGGCCTGCAATACCAGCTGACCCCGGACTGGCGCTTGTCTACCCGCTACAGCTACAGCGAATCGACGCGTGACCGCAATGAAAGCACGCTGTACCTGGCTGATAACTCTGGCAATTACAGCGACTACCGCTGGATCGGCAAGGAAGGTAACCGTTTCGCTTATTGGGATGCCATGGCCGAAGGCAAAGTGCAGACTGGCGCAGTCAGCCACCTGATCACTGCTGGCGCCTCCTGGCAGCAGCAAGCCAATTACTACGGTGCCAACTCGTTCTACGGTTTGCTGGGCACGGGCAATATCTACTCCGCCAGCACCAACAGCATGGGCGATATTGCCGGCCTGCAAACCTATCACGACAGCGATATCACCCAGAAAGCCCTGTTTGCCAGCGACACCCTGGGCTTTGGTGAGCACTGGTCGCTGCTGGCGGGCCTGCGCTACACCAACTATCAGCAGAACGCCTTTGGCGTGACCGGCGCCAGCACCGGCAGCTATGACAAGAACGGTGTCGCTACCCCGACCGTCGCGCTGATGTACAAGTTCAGCCCGGCCACCACCGCCTACGCCAGCTATGTGGAATCGCTGGAGCAAGGCTCGACCGTGGCCAGCACCTACGCCAACGCCGGCGAGATGCTCAAGCCGCTGCGCAGCAAGCAGTATGAGCTGGGCCTGAAGCATGACTCCACCGTGTTCAGCACCACCGCTGCGCTGTTCCGCATCGAACGTGGCGCCGAGTACGGCAATGCCGATAACGTCTACGTGCAGGATGGCATGTCGGTGTATCAAGGCGCAGAACTGGTGGCCACCTGGCGGCCGGCCTCGCAATGGCAAGTGGGCGGCAGCCTGATGGGCCTGAAAACCTGGTATGGCGAAGGCAGCAGCAACCGCGGCAACCGCGTTGCCGGCGCGCCGGAGCTGGTCGCCGCAGGCCAGATCGAGTACAAACTGCCTGCCGTACCGGGCCTGAAGCTTGGTCTGGATGGCAAATATACGGGCGATACCATGATCACCCCGACGGGCAGCCTGAACGCCGGCGGTTATACCGTGTTCAATCTGGGCGCGGTGTACAACCTGCATGCCGGGGCGTACGACTACACCTTCCGTGCTGCGCTCAACAACCTGACCAACCGCGAATACTGGGAATTCCAGTACGCCAACTACGTCAAGGCGGGCGATCCGCGCACCATCAGCCTGAACGCCGCGGTCAATTTCTGATCAACACGGCCAGCCATCTGGCAAGGGGAGCATAGTCTCCCTTTTTTGTTTTTGTGGCTGGCGCGTGTTACGGTTAACGCGCATTGCCATAAATCAAACAAAGCCCGTATCGTCCAGCGTGGTCGGGCCAACCGTCAGCCGTATTCTTCTCATGAAATCGTTCAGTCTTTTGCCCAGCCGCCAGGAACTGGCGCTGATCCTGGTCACCGTGTTCTGGGGGGGCACTTTCTTTGTGGTTCATCTGGCCATGCAGCACGCCGGGCCGCTGTTTTTTGTCGGCCTGCGTTTCAGCTGGGCCGGCGTACTAAGCCTGGCGCTGTGCCGCGGGCATATGCGTGGCATCACCCGGCAGGAGCTCTGGGCCGGCTTGCTGATCGGGATCTCCATCTTCCTGGGTTATGGCCTGCAAACCTATGGCTTGCAAACCATTACCGGCAGCCAGTCCGCGTTTATCACGGCGCTGTATGTGCCCATGGTGCCGCTGGTGCAATGGCTGGTCATGGGCCGGCCGCCGCATCTGATGAGCTGGATCGGCATCACCCTGGCCTTTGCCGGGCTGATCTGTTTATCGGGCCCGCAGGCAGGTTCACTGAGCCTGGGCCCCGGGGAAATCGCCACCTTGCTGTGTGCCGTGGCCGTCGCCGGGGAAATCCTGTTGATCGGCCGCTTTGCCGGGCGCGTGGACAGCCGCCGGGTCACGGTCGTGCAATTGCTGGTCGCGGGCCTGCTGAGCCTTGTGATGATGCCGGTGGCCGGCGAGGCCATCCCCGCGTTTTCCTGGTACTGGGCACTACCCGTGTTGATCATGGGCTTGATGAGCATGGTGATCCAGTTGACCATGAACTGGGCCCAGAAAACCGTCTCGCCCACGCGCGCAACCGTCATCTATACTGGTGAGCCGGTATGGGGCGGTGTGGTCGGGCGCATTGCCGGTGACCGCCTGCCGGCACTGGCCATTTTTGGTGGCGCCTTGATCGTGGCCGGGGTGCTGGTCAGCGAGCTGAAGTTCACGCCCAAAAAAGCCACGCAACCCGCGCAATCCTGAGCAGCACCGCCACGGCGCCCGCCCGGATGAACAATGCCGCCCAAGGGCGGCATTGTTGTTTGATAAAACATCAGCCCCTGACTCAGGCTGCCGCCAGTTGATCCGGCATGGCGGGTTTGCCACTGCGGCGCTTGCGGGCCGCCGCACCAATCAGACCCACCATGCCCATGCCCATCAGCGCCCAGGTTTCAGGCTCCGGCACGGGTGAGGTTGGGGGGACAACGACGACACCGCCATTACCGACGTTAAACCAGATATGGCTGTTGGCAACAACCTGGTTGATATCGTCAGCCTGAGAGGACGCCAGCACCTGGGCATTGCCGCCGCCATCACCAAAGCCGACTGCCGCCGGGCTGCCGCCAAAGCCGCCAGAACCCCCGCTGGCGTCACCGGTGGTCCAGCCCATGTCCTTGTAGAAGAACCCGATCTGCCCTTCACCCGTCGGGACGGTGGAGCCATTGGCACGCAAGACCAGCTGGAAGCTATCGACCTTGTCGGTGTGTGCGCCAAAGTAGCCCACCTGATCCCAGGTCACATACAGGGCGTCGCTCTCAAGCCGGTAATGCACGCTGCCCGTGCCATTGGTATCCACGTCGGCAAAATAGGGCGAAATAACCGGTACTGAAACACCCGTCGGTCCACTTGGCGTGAACTGCGACAATGGGCTGAGGAACGTCACATTCCCGTTGTTGTTGATGTACAGGCTGTCGTAGGTGGCGCCGTACAGTGTGAAATTGAAGCCAAGATTGATCTGGCCGGTGGATTCATCATCATTGGGGGCCAGTGTGTCGGTCCCCAGATTGTTCGTGTAGTAAGACGTGGAAGGGGTGAGGGCAGAGTCTGGAAGTGTCGTCACTGTTGCATGGGCGACGGTTGATAACGTGAGCGCGGTGGCAGCCGCGATCGCTATGCGCGTGTGTAACATGATATTTCCTCGATTTCCCTAAAAACCAAACCCGGTCTTCTTGCAAGCACCGGACGCATACGGCCAGATTCCAGATGCCGCTGGATCTTGCCATTTTTTATATCGGGAAATTATATAACTCTTACTTGTAAATTAATGTATCCGTGCGTCTGATGTAAATTTATTGAGTTAGAATATGCTGTTCACTGCCAGATGTTTGACGCTGTTTTCTGGAAATTCCCATGTAAACAGTTGTTTGATGGTGATTGGATAACTGGTGTGTACGCCTTTGAGGGCGTCAGCTGGTTGCTGACAGGCCGAACCAGACCGTTCAACCGCCCGCACCGGCCTTCATGCCGTCGCCGTTTGCCTGGCAGGCCAGGAGAGGATTCGGGTTGAGGTGGGCAGGGCGAATCTGGCACTTGCGCGTGGCGGTTCCACTGGCCTGGTACGGCCACGCTTTCCCGATGGGGGCGTCGCTTTGCTGACAACGACAGCGAGGGCCAAGGCACAGAAAACAAAAAGCCCCGATGCATGTGCATCGGGGCTTTTTGATCTTCCTGACCTGGCGGAGGCCGTGAGATTCGAACTCACGGAGGACTCACATCCTCGGCAGTTTTCAAGACTGCTGGTTTAAACCACTCACCCAGACCTCCGGTGTGAGGGGCGTATTCTAGCGGGTATCGCGCCCGGGGGGTAGGGGGCGCGGTACTTTGTGTCAGACCGCCACTTTTTCCAGGACGTTAAAGCGCGTCAGCACGGCGCTGCTGCTCAGTTCGATGGCCGGGGTGAGTTTGATGCGCCAGGCTTTGCCCTGAGCGGCCAGCTGGAACTCGCGCTCTTCGGCAAAGTACGCTTCGGGCACGATGATGAAGCGGCCGTGATTGGGGTTCAGGCTGTCTGGCGCGTAAATGGCGGTGATGTTGCGCTGGCCGGGCAGGGGCGTGAGTTCGACGGCGACCGGGGTTTGCGTCAGCGCTTCCACGCCCACGTGGACCTGGCCGTCGCGGGTTTTGTTCAGGCGCCGCACCACGCCGATGGTAAAGGGCTTGTTGCCGAAGCCGGCCATGCACAGCACTTCGCCGACTTGCAGCTTGTCGTCATCCACCGCGCGATAGACCAGCGCCATGCCGCCGTCGCTTTCGTTTTCCACAGACCAGCGTGCCAGCGGCAAGCCGTCTTCCGGGCGCTGGCCGCGCAAGAAAGCGGCGATATGGTCCAGCCCGCGCACGACGCTGATCTTTTTCTCGGCGACGCGGCGTTCTTGTTTGCGAATCGGTTGCGGTACGTCTTGCGACCACAGATTGATCATTTGCTGCAGCAGGGCCACGTTGCCAGGTGTGCCGGCGTCGGCGGGCAGGCTTAGCGCCAGCGGGTTGGCGCCGCGCTTGAGTTCGTCGCGCACTTCTTCCATATGGCGCACCAGCGCTTCAGTGCCCCAGTAGCGCCAGTTGTCGCCCACCATATCGCGGCGCAGGCGTTTGGGCGGGGTGGAGCCGGCCAGGTTGACGGCAAACAACTGGTGATGCGGACGGATGTGTTTTTCGATCTGCACAAGGCCGCTCCAGCGGGCCAGCCAGTGCGCGACGGTTTCGATCTGGCGCGGTTGCAGTTTGTCTGGCGTGGCCAGCGACAGCATCAGCGTTTGCAGGTACTCGCCGCGTACATCGGTCATGGGGCTGCCGTCCCATGCCGCCAGCGGGGCGTCGGTATAACCGCCTTCTTCGGCGTACAGGTACAGCTTGTGCAGATTGCGCCAGGCGTTGGTTTCAACGTCCAGGTAACGCAGCCAGCACCATTTGGCGTGGGCACCGTAATAGGTAATGGCGCGCAGGGTGAACTGGTGCAGCGTTTTTTCCAGCCCGCGCGCGTTGCTTTGCAGCGCCTGCTTGATACAGATGCGGTAGGCGTCGCCCATTTCGCGCCAGAAGGCCAGCATGGTGGGCAGCACCTGCTGCGGGCTGGCCTTGTCGTCCAGAATGCTGCCTTCGCAAATATTCACAAGGTGCCGTTGCAGCACGCGTGCTTTTTCATCCAGATAAGGCACCGCCCGGCTGCGTTCCTTGAACGAGACATCCGGGTTGGTGTTGAGTTGTCGCAGCGCTTTGACAATCTCGATCTGCGCCTGGAGGATATCGCTCTCTGGCAACTCGGCCATCATCAGCGTGGCCGACTTGTAGTCGTGAACCCCTTCGGCAGCGCGATTGATGAACAGGGCGCTTACCAATCCTTTGAAATCGAACATTGCTTGGCCTATCGAATCCTGGTCGCCGCTGCATCTGAGCCAATGTCAGCGAGCCGTGTTTTTGTAGGAATAAACCGGTGCGGGTTTCCTTGTGATTTCTCTAAGATTAAGTGAAAAACTTACGACAATCAACCCGATATCAAGTAGTTATGAATTCGATTGCAGGCCTGTTCGAGTATGTTGGTTGGCTGTGTGTATGCAAAACGTAAGAAATTGGCCTGGGAACCGAAGTCATCACCCGGCGTGACAGCCACGGCCTGAGCGGCCAGCAGATCTTCACAGAAATGCGCTGCGGGCCGGCCCAGGTGGCTGGCATCTGCCCACAGATAAAAGGCGCCCTGGGGTGTTGCGGGAATGCCAAAACCCAGTTGTTCCAGCGCGCTTTGCAAATACTGGCGGCGGGCATCCAGTTCTTGCCGGCGGGCCTCGATCATCGCCAGCGTCTCTGGGGCAAAGGCGGCCAGCGCAGCCCATTGGGCCGAGGTGGGCGGCGCCAGGAACAGGTTCTGCGCCAGTTTTTCCAGCGCTACTACATGCTGCGGCGGGCTGACCAGCCAGCCCAGCCGCCAGCCAGTCATCTGGAAATACTTGGAAAAACTGTTCACCACAAACAGGTCTTCATCCAGCGTCAGCGCGGTCTCATGCGGGCGGCCGTACACCAGACCCTGGTAAATCTCATCCACAATCAGGGCCCCGCCGCGCGCATTGCAAGCCTGGGCCAGGGCTTTGATTTCGTGGGGCTCCAGCACGGTGCCGGTCGGGTTGGCCGGGCTGGCGACCAGCGCGGCCACGGTGTTGTCATGCCAGTGCTGTTCAATATGCGGGGCCAGCAACTGAAACCGCGTATCGGCGCCCACAGGCACGTTCACCGGTTGGCCGCCCAGCAAGCTGACCAGGTGGCGATTGCACGGGTAGCCCGGGTCGGTCAGCAGCACTTCACTATCTTGATCGACCAGCAATGCCAGAATCAGTTGCAGTGCGCCTGACGCGCCGGGCGTGACGATGATCCGGCCCGGATCGACGCCGACCCCGAAACGGGTTTGATAAAACCGGGCGATGGCCTCACGTAATTGCGGAATGCCACACGCGCCGGTGTAAAAGGTTTTGCCGTCGGCCAGTGCCCTCAGGCCGGCATCAACGATGGGCTGCGGTGTCGGGAAATCCGGTTCGCCAACTTCCAGGTGAATGACATCGCGGCCTGCAGCCTGCATTTGCTGGGCTGCCTCAAGAATGCGCATGACATGAAAGGGCTCGATTTGTGAGAGGCGCTGGGCGTAACGCATGAGTTCCATCCGGTTATGCTAAAATGCCGGGTTTGGCAAAATATTGAATATTAATCGCTTTCTGATCTGGCGCGCCGGAGCAGACGACGAGGAAAACGCGACACATGATCAGTACTTCCAACATCACGATGCAGTTTGGCGCCAAGCCGCTGTTCGAGAAAGTGAGTGTTAAATTTGGCGACGGCAACCGTTACGGTTTGATCGGCGCCAATGGCTGCGGTAAATCCACCTTCATGAAGATTCTGGGTGGCGATCTGGAGCCCACCGGCGGCAACGTCAGCCTTGATCCGGGCGTGCGCCTGGGTAAGTTGCGCCAGGACCAGTTTGCCTACGAAGACCAGCGCGTGCTGGATGTCGTCATGCAAGGTCATATCGAACTGTGGGCGGCCATCCAGGAACGGGATGCCATCTACGCCAACCTTGAAGCTTCGGAAGACGACTATATGCGCGCCGCCGAGCTGGAAGGCGTGGTGTCCGAGTTCGACGGTTATACCGCCGAAGCGCGTGCCGGCGCCTTGCTGCTGGGTGCGGGTATCCCCACCGAACAGCACAACGGCCCGATGAGCGAAGTTGCCCCGGGCTGGAAGCTGCGGGTGCTGCTGGCGCAGGCGCTGTTCAGCAATCCGGACGTGCTGCTGCTGGACGAACCGACCAACAACCTGGATATCAACACGATCCGCTGGCTGGAAGAAGCGCTCAACGAGCGTGAATCCACCATGATCATCATCTCGCACGATCGCCACTTCTTGAACCAGGTGTGTACCCACGTGGCCGACGTGGACTACGGCGAGATCCGTATTTATCCGGGCAACTATGACGATTACATGCTGGCCGCCACGCAAGCGCGCGCCCGCCTGTTGACCGACAATGCCAAAGCCAAGGAACGTGTGGCTGAACTGCAGGCCTTTGCCCAGCGTTTTGCCGCCAACAAGTCCAAGAGCCGTCAGGCCACCAGCCGTTTGAAGCTGGCCGACAAGATCAAGGACAACATGGTTGAGGTGAAGCCGTCGTCGCGGCAGAACCCGTATATCCGCTTTGAAATGGAAGACAAGCAAAAGCTGCATCGTCAGGCTTTTGAAGCGAACAACCTGTCCAAGTCGTTTGACAAGCCGCTGATCCAGAGCTTGTCCATGATCATGGAAGCCGGCGCCAAGCTGGCCGTGATCGGGGGTAACGGCGTGGGTAAATCCACCCTGATGAAGCTGCTGGTGAGCGAGCTGGGCCCGGATGCCGGTACCGTGAAATGGGCCGAAAAAGCCCAGCTGGGTTACTTCGCCCAGGATCACGAAGCTGACTTTGCCGAAGACATCACCCTGTTTGACTGGCTTAAACAGTGGACCCAGCCGGGTACCGATGACCAGGTGGTGCGTGGCGTGCTGGGCAAGCTCTTGTTCAGTGGCGACGACGTGCACAAGTCGGTCAAGGTGCTGTCTGGTGGTGAAAAGGGCCGCATGCTGTACGGCAAGCTGATCCTGGAAAACCCGAACGTGCTGGTGATGGATGAGCCGACCAACCATATGGATATGGAGTCGATCGAGTCCTTGAACCTGGCGCTGGAACTGTACAAGGGCACGCTGGTGTTTGTGTCGCATGACCGTCAGTTTGTGACGTCGCTGGCGACGCAGATTCTGGAGTTGAATGGCGACGGTACTTACACCTACTACGTGGGCGGGTATGAAGATTACCTGCACAGCCGTGGGGTGGAAGTCTGATCGTTGCGACGGTCTGACCAATTAAAAAAAAAGCGCAGCCTTGGCTGCGCTTTTTTAATGTCTGGCATGGGGCGCGTTACACCTGCAGCGCCCCGGTCAAATCTCCCGGTGGTTGCGCGCCACGGGCCTTGAACGCCGCATCCCGTTCGGCAATCCCTTCGAGCCTGGGCAAACCATGCACCCGGCTGATAAAGCGCAGGATGGAGGTGGTGTCATAGAAGGTGTGATCCACATGCCCACGCTTGGCAAACGGGGACACCACCAGCGCGGGAATCCGCGAACCTGGCCCCCAGCGGTCGCCCTGGGGCGGGGCGACGTGGTCCCACCAGCCGCCGTTTTCATCGTGGGTGATGACGACCACCATGTTTTTCCACTGCGGCGAACTCATCAGGTGCATGAGGATGTTGGCCACGTGACGATCGCCGGATTCCACGTCGGAATACCCGGCGTGCATGTTCAGGTTGCCTTGCGGCTTGTAGAAGGTCACGGCCGGCAGCTTGCCGGCGACGGCGTCGGCCAGGAAGCGGTTGGACATCGGGCTGTCGCCCATGCCGCCGTCACGCAGGTGTTCTGCGCGCGCGGCGGTGCCGGGGCCGAATTGCTTGAAGTAGTTGAGCGGCTGATGGTGGAACTGGAAGTTGGGCTGATCCGGGCCGCCTTTGCCATCCAGCGCGGCTTGCCAGCCGCCGGCGTACCATGCCCAGCTCACGCCCTTGCGGGACAAGAGGTCGCCAATGGTGTCGTAGCTTTGCGGCGGCAAGGTGGCCGGGTCGTTGGGGTCGGCCAGGGTTTTGTCGCCATCGGCGGCGGGTTTGATAAAGCTGGGCTGGTACGGCGGGGCCATGGTGTTTACGGCGTAACCGTCTGGCGTCATGGCGCCATCGTTGGCGAACTTGGGTTTGCCATCCAGGGCGCTGGCCGGGTTTTCGGCGTGCAGGGTCAGGCGCGTGCCTTGCGGGCCGCCATCGACCTTGGCGATTTTCTTTGCGGCGACGCTGTTGGCCACGTCCGGGTAAACGTTGGGGCGCGCGGCAACCAGAAACTGGTGGTTCATGTAAGAGCCGCCAAAGGCCGCCATGAAGAAGCGGTCGCACAGGGTGAACTGGCGGGCGATCTGGTACATGTTGAGGTTTTTGGCGGTCTGATCGTAATAACCCATCACCAGGCCACCGGAGTCTGCCCAGGCGGCAAACTGGTCGTTCTTGCCGCCATTGATCTGCATCTGGTTCTGATAGAACAGGTGCCACAGGTCGCGCGTGATCACGGCCTCAGGCAGCGCCTGGCCTTCGGCGTCCTTGAGCGGGAAGGGCGCGTTGGGCAGCTTGTCGATCTGCTCTTCCTTGATCAGGTAATACTTGCCGCCCACGGTCTGGCCACGCTGCACCAGGCCGCCCCAGATTTTCGGCAGGGTGGGCAGCGGCTGGCCGTTACGGTCAGTCTGGGTGTACTGCGCAGCGGTGAGCGACGAGAGCGGTTCTTGCACGCCGGGGAAGTCGGCATACAGATTGTTGAAGCTGCGGTTTTCCAGATAGATCACCACAATGTTTTTCACGTGCGCGTTCAGGCGTGCGTCCAGCGGGCCGCTGGCGTGCTGCGGTCTGGCTTTGGCGGCATCGGCTTCTTCGGCCACCAGCGGCAGTACGCCGGCGACGCTGACGGCGGCAAGGCCTTCAAGCACGCGGCGGCGGGTGGGGTCGGTCGGCAAGTCACTGGCATCAATCGATTGTGGGTCTACGGGCTGGGTCATTTGCGCATCTTCTTGGCTGATTGGCGGGATGGCTGGCGGGGGCAGGCCCCACGGACTGGTGCTGTTATAGCACTCATGGGCGGTTTGCCTGGCGCGGACAGCAGCGTAACATCCGGCCAGTGTCATTTTTTTTACCAATTGCTGTCATGTTGCTTCCTCAATTGAACGTGATCGGCCCTGGCAGACTGGGGCAAACGCTGGCCCGGCTCTGGCATGAACGCGCCAGCGTGCGCGTGGCTGACCTGCTGGCCAGAGATACCGCCCATGCTGGCGCTGCTGCCGGTTTTATCGGGGCGGGCCGCGTTGCCACCTGGGGCGATCTGACCCCGGCGGCAATCACCTTGATCGCCACGCCTGACGACGCCATTGCCAGCGCGGCCGGGCGCCTGCTGCCACATATCCGGCCGGGCGCGGTGGTGTTTCATTGCAGCGGTGCGTTATCCAGCGATGTGCTGGCGCCCTTGCATGCGGCCGGCGCGACCGTGGCCAGCGTGCACCCGCTGTTTTCATTTGCGGATCCGGCCAGCGCCATTCAGCGGTTTGCCGGCACATGGTGCGCGGCCGAAGGCGATGCAGCGGCGCTGGATATCCTGTTGCCGCTGTTCGATGCCATTGGCGCGCAGCGTTTTACCATTCCGGCTGAAGGCAAGTTGCTGTATCACGCTGGCGCCGTGCTGGCCTGCAATCATCTGGTGGCACTCATGGAAACCGCCTTGCGCAGCATGGCCGGTGCCGGCGTGCCGCGAGATACCGCGTGGTCCGCGCTCAAGCCGCTGATTGATGGCACACTGGCGAACCTGGACCGCGTCGGCCCGGTACAGGCGCTGACCGGCCCGGCCGCGCGCAATGATCTGGGCATCATCGCGCAGGAAATCGCCGCCACCGCTGCGCTCGACCCGGCGACGGGTGAAACGTACAAAGTACTGACCGACGTCGCGCTGCAACTGGCGGCGCAGCGCCGTAACCCCTGATGTGTGCGCCCTGGCCGCGTGGCCGGGGCGCTGACTGTTTTTGTTACCCTGGTTTTTAACGGAGACTTGCATGGCTCAATGGTTCGAGAACAACGCGCAAGCCATCGGCAATACGCCGCTGGTTAAACTCAACCGCATTACCGACGGGGCCCCGGCCACGATCCTGGCCAAGGTTGAGGGGCGCAACCCGGCGTATTCGGTCAAATGCCGTATTGGCGCGGCGATGATTGCCGATGCCGAACAGCGCGGCGTGCTGGGCGCGGGCAAAGAACTGGTCGAGCCCACCAGCGGTAACACCGGCATTGCGCTGGCGTTTGTCGCTGCCGCCAAAGGGATTCCGCTGACCTTGACCATGCCGGAAACCATGAGCCTGGAGCGCCGCAAGCTGCTGGCCGCGTTCGGTGCAAAACTGGTGCTGACTGAAGGCGCCAAGGGCATGAATGGCGCCATTGCCAAGGCAGAAGAGATCGTCGCCTCTGATCCGGGCAAATACGTGCTGCTGCAGCAGTTCAAGAACCCGGCCAACCCGGCCGTGCACGTCGCCACCACCGGCCCGGAAATCTGGAATGCCACGGATGGCAAGGTTGATATTCTGGTCTCTGGCGTGGGCACCGGCGGCACCATCACCGGGGTGTCGCGCTATTTCGAGACCGAACGCGGTCAGGCGCTCCATTCGGTTGCGGTCGAGCCGACCAGCAGCCCGGTACTGACGCAAAAGCGTGCTGGCCAGCCGCTGCAGCCGGGTCCGCACAAAATCCAGGGCATTGGCGCCGGCTTTGTGCCGGACGTGCTGGATATGTCGCTGATTGACGATGTGCAGCAAGTCACCAACGAAGACGCCGTTGAATACGCGCGTCGTCTGGCGCGTGAAGAAGGTCTGCTGTCGGGGATTTCTTCCGGTGCCGCCGTGGCCGTGGCGGTGCGCCTGGCCAGACTGCCGGAAAACGCCGGCAAGACCATCGTCGTGATCCTGCCGGATTCGGGCGAGCGTTACCTCAGCTCTATCCTGTTTGAAGGCATGTTCGACGACAAAGGCATCGCCATCTGATGCCCCGATCCGGGCCCGCATCGCCGCCTGCTGGCGCGCGGCGCGGGCCTGGCCTTGAACCTGTCCCTGCCTTGTCCTAGCCTTCGTCCATGTCTCGTCGTCTTTCCATTCCAGAATTCACCGAATACCGCGCGCCGTCCTGGCTGCCGGGTGGTCACCTGCAAACTTTGTATCCCGCGCTGGCGCTGGGCAATTCCGGGCCGCAATTCCGGCGTGAAACCTGGACTACACCAGATGACGACCAGATCGCGGTGGACTGGCTTGATGGCGCAGCCGATCAGCCACTGGTGGTGCTGTTTCACGGTCTTGAGGGCAGCTCGCGCAGTCATTATTCGCTGTCTTTGTTCGCGGCGGCCAGAGCGGCCGGGTATCGCGGCGTAGTGCCGCATTTTCGCTCTTGCGGTGATTTTGAGAACCGCTTGCCGCGGGCTTATCACGCTGGCGATTCGAGCGAAATCGACTGGGTATTGCGGCGCATTCGCGAACAGAACCCGGGCGTGCCGATCTTTGCTGCGGGCGTGTCGCTGGGCGGCAATGCGCTATTGAAGTGGCTGGGCGAGCAGGGCAGCGCGGCCGGCCAGGTGATCAATGGCGCGGCCTCGGTCTGTGCGCCGCTGGATCTGACTGCGTGCGGCGCTGTGCTTGATCAGGGGCTGAACCGGCAGATCTACACGCGTGAGTTTTTGCGCACGCTGAAAAAGAAAATGATGGTGAAGCTGCGGCTGCATGCCGATACGCGCATAGACCAGCAGGCCATCCGCCGCGCTGGCACGCTGCGCGAGTTCGACAACGTGGTCACGGCGCCACTGCATGGCTTCCGGGATGTTGATCACTACTGGAGCGCGGCCAGCAGCAAACCGCACCTGAAAGGCATCGATGTGCCTACTTTGATACTTAACGCAAAGAACGATCCCTTCGTTCCGGCGCATATTCTGCCCTTGCCTGGCGAGGTCTCGGCCGCAGTCACGCTGCTGCAGCCCGCCACGGGCGGCCACGTCGGCTTTGCTGGCGGCATGCCGCCGGGGCAGCTGACCTGGCTGCCACGCACATTGCTCACGTTTTTTGAATTCCAGCTGCGGGCAAACCAGAGCACGCAGCACCCCTGATCAAGGAGTTCCAGTATGTCCTGCATCGATCGCAGCCTGTTCAAAGCCTACGACGTCCGCTCAACCGTCGACAAACTCACGCCCGAGGCCGCTTACCTGATTGGCCGGGCGGCGGGCACCATGGTGGCGCGGGCGGGGCACACGCTGTTTTCGGTCGCGCGCGATGGCCGGCTGTCCAGCCCCGATCTGGCCGCAGCGCTGATGCGGGGCCTGACCGAGTGCGGCCTGACCGTGCTGGACCTAGGGCTGGCCGCCACGCCCGAGATGTACTACGCCGCGCTGTACAAGTCAGAGGGCTGCGGTGCGGTCGTGACGGGCAGTCACAATCCACCCAATTACAACGGCATCAAGATCATGGAAGGCGGTGTGACGGTGGGCGATGCGCGCCTCGCTGGCTTGGCCGATCTGATCGAGGCGGATGATTTTGTAGAGGGCACCGGCAAGGTCGAAACGCTGGAGATCGCGGACGAATACATCCGCGCCGTGTGTGCACAAAACGTGCTGCAACAGCCGCTGTCCATTGTGATTGATTGCGGCAACGGCGTTACCGGCGCCAGCGCGCCGCAACTGTACAAGCAACTCGGTTGCACTGTGCATGGCCTCTTTACCGAGGTGGATGGCCATTTCCCCAACCATCATCCAGACCCGCAAGTGGCGGCCAATCTGGTGGATCTGCAAAAAGCGGTGGCCAGCACCGGCGCCGCGGTGGGCCTTGCTTTTGATGGCGATGGCGATCGGCTGGGTGTGGTTACCCGCAGCGGCCGCATTGTGCCAGGCGACCGTATCCTGATGCTGTTTGCCAAAGCCATGCTTGATGCCCATCCCGGCGGGCACGTGTTGTACGACGTCAAATCCACCCGTGCCGTATCGGTCTGGGTAGAGCAACTGGGTGGCACCAGCGAGGTGATCGCGGTAGGCCATACCCACATGAAAAAGCGCCTGAAAGAAACCGGCGCGCTGGTGGCAGGCGAGCTGTCCGGTCACCTGGCTTTTGGCCAGTGGAAGTTTGACGACGGCATGTACGCCGGCGCGCACATCGTGCAAATGATCGCCGCAGGCATAGACCTGGACGCCTTGCTCGACAGCATGCCGCAGTTCATGTCCTCGCCGGAAATCCAGGTGCCGGTACAGGAAGACGGCCACGCCGTAGTGGCGCGGATTGCTGCCAATGCGACCTTCCCGACCTCGACCAGCCTGATCACGGTTGATGGCTTGCGCATTGAGTATCCGGACGGCTTCGGGCTGATCCGTGCCTCTAACACGACGCCGGTTCTGACACTGCGGCTGGAGGCGGAAAATGAGGCCGCACTGGCGCGGATCGGGCAGGAAATCAAAACAGCCATCGCACCGCTGCCCTGGCCGGTACAATAAGCATTTTTGCATCCAGGAATCTGCCCGCATGACCGCTCCCTTGTACCAGGCTTTGCCCGCCCGCCATGTGATCGCTGCCAATGTGGCCGCCGCGCTGGCAGAAGACATTGGCCAGTGCGACTGGACCGCGCAATTGATTCCGGCAGAGCACCCGGGTGTGGCCAAGGTGATTGCGCGCGAACAAGCCGTGATCTGCGGCCAGGACTGGTTTGAAGAGGTCTACCGCCAGGTGGACACCGCCAGCCGGGTGATCTGGCAAGTGGCCGAGGGTGAACTGGTGGCGCCCAATACCGTGTTGTGCCGCATTGAAGGGCCGGCGCGTGCCTTGCTGACCAGCGAGCGCGCTGCACTCAATTTCCTGCAGTTGCTCTCTGGCGTGGCGACCGAAACGCGCCGCTATGTCGATATCATTGCCGGTACGCCGGCCAAAGTGCATGACACCCGCAAGACCTTGCCGGGGCTGCGCCTGGCGCAGAAATACGCGGTCAAGGTGGGCGGCGGAGAGAACCAGCGCATTGGTTTGTATGACGGCATCCTGATCAAGGAAAACCACATCATGGCCGCCGGCGGGATCAGCGCCGCGCTCAAGGCGGCGCGTGAACTGGCGCCGCCGCAGGTCACCATCCAGATCGAAGTGGAAAACCTGGATGAGCTGAACGAGGCCCTGCATGCCGGCGCCACGTCGGTACTGCTCGATAACATGACGCTGGCCGACATGCGTGTGGCGGTGCAATCGTCGCGTGGCAAGGCCGTGCTGGAAGCGTCGGGCGGGGTGGATCTGCAGCAGATCCGCGCCATTGCCGAAACCGGCGTAGACCGGATTTCGGTCGGCAAGCTGACCAAAGACGTGCGCGCAATTGATTTGTCGATGCGTTTTGCGCTGTAACTGCCGCAGTCGAGCGCGTGCGCATTATGAGAAAAACGGAGCCCTGGTGGCTCCGTTTTGCTTGCCCGGTGCGCCAGTGCACGCAAGCTACTGATTCTTTTATGAGAACTGGCCGCGTCAATATTACACAGGTATCCGTTTATGCCAGCTTATCGGATATATCCTATGCGCTCTTTGCACGTGGACGAACTCATGGAAATTGAAGACGCAAACTGGCTGGACTACTACGTCGACTGGCTGGAGTGGGCCGAGGATAACCTTGCGGCGGGCAGCCAGCCGCAAGATGTCATGCAGATCATGCTGCAGGGCGGTGTACCGGCCGGCGTGGCGCAACGCTTGATGGAATCCACGGGCACGACCCCGGCCGGCCTGCTGCAAGACGACTGGGCGCCGGAAGCGGCCCGCGTGCTGCACTGAACGCCCCGCACCAGATCAGAAGCGGAACCCGGTCAACTGCTGCTCCATGCCGTCGGCCACGCCCACCAGGGCACGCATCTGGCCCAGCATGTCCTGCGTGCGTGTGATGCTCTGGCTGGCGCTGGTGCCAATACCCGAAAGGCGCTGATTGATGGCCTGGGTGGCGCTGCCTTGTTCTTCCGTGGCGGCGGCAATGCCTTCCATCATGTGGCTGACCTGCTGGGCCGCCTGACTGATGCGCTCTAGCGCCGCCGCAACGGTGGCGCCATCATCCCGGCATTGCGTCACCCGTTCATTGGCTGCATCCATGGCCGCCAGCGTGGCCTGGGTGCGTGAATCCGTATCACTCAGAATCTTGCGGATGTTCTGGGTGGCAAGCGTGGTATCAAGAGACAACTTGCGTACTTCGTCGGCCACAACCGCAAAACCACGCCCGCTTTCGCCGGCGCGGGCGGCTTCAATGGCTGCATTCAAGGCCAGCAGATTGGTTTGCTGGGCAATTTTCTCGATCGCACCGGCCACCCGGATGATGTCCTGCACCGAACCCGCCAGCGCGTGCATGGCCTGATCGGTAATGGCAAATTCCTCGCCCAGCGTTTGCAGGCGCCGCAGGGAGGCCTCGCCGGCTTGATGGGCATCGTCCACGGCTTGCTGCGTGGTGCGCGCAATATCGCCCGCCTGCGCCGCTTGCGTTCCCATCTGCAAGGCCGCTTCCTGCAAGGTACTGCTGCTGCCGACGATGTCCTGCAAATGGGTGGTCTGCACGCTGGCATCGCCATGAATGGCCTGGGCCAGCCCGGTCACCGCAGTGGCATCGCTGCGGGTGGTGCGGGCGGCCTGGCGGGCTTCGCGCAGGGTGCCGGCCAGTTGATCCAGAAAATGGTTGAGCGCCGCGCCCAGTTCACCGATTTCGTCTTTGCCTGCGGGCATGCGGTGCGTCAGATCGCCGGTCTGCAATTGCTGGCTGACATGGTTCATGCTGCGCATGCGCCGGCTAAGCATGCGGGAGAAATACAACTGGCTGGCGACAATCAGCAAGCCGGTCAGCGCCAATGGCACCAGCGTGGCGGCCAGCAATTGCCGCACGTGACTGTCGATGGTGGCGGTGGCGTCCTGGCCGGCTTTGGCCGCGGCATCGCGCAAGGTTTCCACGGTCGCCAGCAGCGGTTCCAGTTCGTTATGCCAGGCTTGATCCGGGATATTGAGCGCGTCTTGCGGGCTGGTCGAGGCGATCTTGATTGCGCTCTGGTATTGCTGCACAAACGCCGACCAGTGCCCCTTGAGGCTGCCTTGCAAGGCCTGGGCCTGATCCTGGGTCAACGCGCCGGCAATGCGCTGCGCGTTTTGCGTGACCTCGGCATTGGCGGCATCCAGTTGTGCCTGGGCATGTTCGTTCAGCGGGTCCAGGCGCGAAATGGTCAGCATGGTGGCGCGCATGTCGCCCAGTTCGGCGACGGTATCCTGGGCGCTGCGATAGCGGGCAAAATCCCGGGAAAGCCCGGATGTCTTGAAGGCCAGCCAGCCAGCAAGGCAGATCAGCACCAGAACGGTAAATGCGCTGACCAGTTTGAGCTGCGCTGCAATTTTCATGACTAGCTTTCCACGACGGTAAAAATCGCAGGCAGCTTATTACTTTTTTGTTACGAAGATATGACTGCGCAAATGTATTAATTTAATTGGGTTTTTCGCCATTCATGCACTACGGTAGCCCGGTTTGCAGTTTGCCAAGGCCGTAAGAAATATTGCAGTGCGGCAAAAATGTGAACTAGATCAATGGTTAATGTCATCTAGTTGCCGTGATATGCCGGGCAGATCAGAAAACAGGGGCGATACGGCGGCGCCCGCCCGCTGGGGCGAGACAACAGTCATCTGGCTGTCATTGACGCCAAACCCGCCAATACGCTATGTTCGCTGGATTTTCCGCCGAGTTTTGCAGCATGCCTAAAACAGTCAAACAGCCGGAGAATTTTGAAGCCGGTTTTGCCGAGCTGGAAGCGCTGATTGCCCAGCTGGAATCTGGCAACCTGGCGCTGGAAGCCTCGCTCGCGGCCTGGCAGCGCGGTCAGGAGCTTTTGCAATATTGCGAAACCAAACTGGCCGACGCCGAACGCCAGCTCAAGGTCCTGGAAGGGGACCGCCTGCAGACCCTCAAAGTGGATGGGGATCAAGCTTGACCGACTTCAAGGATTGGATGCGCGACGTTCAGGCGCGCATGGAAAACACACTCGACCAGTTTCTGCCGCCGATCTCGCACGCGCCGTCGCGCCTGCATGACGCCATGCGCTACGCCGTCCTGGATGGCGGCAAGCGCGTGCGCCCGTTGCTGGTGTACGCCGCAGCAGAACTGGTCAACGGCAACGACGCCTGTACTGCCGCGGCTGCGGCCGCAGTGGAAATGATCCACGCCTATTCGCTGGTACACGACGACATGCCGGCCATGGACAACGATGTCCTGCGCCGTGGCAAGCCGACCGTGCACGTGCAGTTTGACGAAGCCACCGCGCTGCTGGCCGGCGACGCCCTGCAAGCGCAGGCGTTTGACGTGCTGGCCCATGCGCCGTTTGCGCGGGCCGGTGATCAGGTTGCCGCCATTGCCGCCCTGGCGCGTGCCTCTGGCAGCCTGGGTATGTGCGGCGGCCAGGGTATTGATCTATACAGTGTCGGTCAGACGCTGACACTGCCCGAACTGGAATTGATGCATATTCTCAAGACGGGTGCGCTGATCCGCGCCAGTGTGCTCATGGGTACCCGCTGTGGCGATCCCATGGCCGATGAAGACCGCGCGCGACTGGACCGGTTTGCCAAGTGCATCGGTCTGGCTTTCCAGGTGATTGATGACGTGCTGGACGAAGAATCCGACTCCGCCACCCTGGGCAAGACGGCCGGCAAGGATGCCGCCAACAACAAGCCGACGTACGTGTCCTTGCTGGGCCTGAAGGGCGCAAAGGACAAGGCCGCTGAACTCCTGGACGAGGCTCGTGCCGCGTTGACGCCGTTTGGTGAGCGCGCCGCCCGTTTGCAGGCACTGGCGGACTTCATCGTCGAACGCCGCAGCTAAAAGAACATAGTCATGACAACATTGCTTGATCAAATCAATCTGCCAGCCGATCTGCGCGCCCTGGACAGGGAAGACCTGCCGCAAGTAGCGGGCGAGTTGCGCCAGTTCCTGCTGGACTCCATCAGCACCACCGGTGGCCATTTTGCGTCCAACCTGGGTGCGGTCGAGCTGACCATTGCGTTGCACTACGTGTTCAACACGCCGTATGACCGGATCGTGTGGGACGTGGGCCACCAGAGTTATCCGCACAAGGTGCTGACCGGCCGGCGCGAGCGCATGTCGACCATGCGCAAGCAAAACGGTCTGGCGGGCTTTCCCAAGCGCGAAGAAAGCGAATACGACACCTTTGGCGTAGGCCACTCCAGCACCTCGATCGGCGCCGCGCTGGGGTTTGCCGAAGCGGCAAAGCTCCAGGGTGAGGACCGCAAGGCGATCGCCATTATCGGTGACGGCTCCATGACCGCCGGCATGGCGTTTGAGGCGCTGAACAACGCCGGCGACCGTGATGTGGACCTGCTGGTCATCCTCAACGACAACGAGATGTCGATCTCGCCCAACGTTGGCGCGCTGAACAACTACCTGGCCAAGATGCTGTCGGGCAAGTTCTACAACGGGTTCCGCAATGTCTCTGGCCGCATGCTCGACAAGGTGCCGCCCCTGCGTGAACTGGCCAAGCGCAGCGAAGAGCAGCTCAAGGGCCTGTTCACGCCCGGCTTGCTGTTTGAAGAATTCGGCTTCAATTACATCGGCCCGATTGATGGCCACGATATCGACACGCTGGTGACCACGCTGTCGAACATCAAGAAACTCTCCGGCCCGCAGTTCTTGCATGTGGTGACCAAGAAAGGGCAGGGCTACAAACTGGCCGTGGCCGATCCGGTCAAGTACCACGCGGTCACCCCGTTCACGCCGGAAAACGGCATGACTGGCAAATCCGGCAGCAGCAAGCCCAGCTTTACCCAGGTGTTTGGCGACTGGCTGTGCGATATGGCCGCCAAAGACGAGCGTCTGGTCGGCATTACCCCGGCCATGCGCGAAGGCTCTGGCCTCGTGAAGTTTGCCGAGCAATATCCCACCCGTTATTTCGACGTGGGCATTGCCGAGCAACACGCGGTGACGTTTGCCGGCGGCATGGCCTGTGAAGGCGTCAAGCCGGTGGTGGCGATCTATTCCACCTTCTTGCAGCGCGCCTACGACCAGTTGGTGCATGACGTCGCCCTGCAGAACCTGCCGGTGGTGTTTGCCATCGACCGCGCCGGTCTGGTGGGGGCCGATGGCCCGACGCACGCCGGTTCGTTTGATTACTCGTTCCTGCGTTGCATCCCCAACATGGCCATTCTGGCGCCGGGCGATGAAAACGAATGCCGCCAGATGCTCTACACGGCGTTCCTGCATGACGGCCCGACCGCTGTGCGTTACCCGCGCGGCAGCGGCATTGGCGCCACGGTGCAGGAAGAAATGACCGCTTTGCCCTGGGGCAAGGGTGAAATCCGCCGCAAGGGCAGCAAGGTGGCGATTCTCTCGTTCGGTACGCGTCTGGGCGCCGCCCTGCACGCCGGTGAAGCGCTGGATGCCACGGTCGCCAACATGCGTTTTGTGAAGCCGCTGGATGACGCGCTCGTCGCGGAACTGGCTGCCAGCCACGATCTGATCGTGACAGTGGAAGACAACGCCATCATGGGCGGTGCCGGTAGCGCGGTGCTCGAATCGCTCAGTGCCCAGGGCATCACGGTGCAAACCCTGCTGCTGGGCTTGCCCGATAGCTACGTGGAACACGGCGAGCAGAACCAGTTGCTGGCCGATTGCGGGCTGGATGGCGCTGGCGTGGAAGCGGCGATCCGCAAGAAGCTGGGCTGATCAGATTGATCTGGCCACACAACAAAAAACCGGGGCACGCCCCGGTTTTTTGTTGTCCGCAAGACGCCGCGTTTATTTGCCGGCCAGCACTTTGGTGCGGGCCATGCACGCGCTCACGCCTTCAATCAGCGTGCTGCGCAGACCGCCGGCTTCCAGCGCGGCAATGGCAGCAATCGTCGTGCCGCCGGGCGAACAGACCTGGTCTTTCAACTCGGCCGGATGCCGGTTGCTGTCGCGTACCAGTTGCGCCGAGCCCATCACCGCCTGGCTGATCACGCCATAGGCCTGCGCCCGTGGCATGCCATGCTGGACGGCTGCATCGGCCAGCGCCTCGATAATCAAGCACACATAGGCCGGCAGCGAGCCCGCCACGGCAGAGAACACGTCAAACTGCGCTTCATCAATGAACACTGCGCGGCCAAAGCTCTCAAAGATGCTTTGCGCGGCAGCGCGTTCATCCACAGAAACGTGGCTGGAGGCGCACAAGGCGCTCATCCCTTGCCCGATCTGGGCCGGGGTATTGGGCATGCTGCGCACCACCTTGGCGTCTTCGCCAGCGTGGCGCTGTACGCGTTCGATGCTGTATCCCACTGCCACCGTCACAATGACATGGCGCGGCTGCAGCAAGGGGCGCAACTGCGCCAGCATGGCGTCATAACCCTGCGGTTTGACGCCGACCACCAGATAGTCCGCCAGCGCGGCCAGTTCAGCCAGCGAGTCAGACGGCACCACGCCCCACTTGTTCTGCAGGTTGATCAGCTTGTCGTGGCTGCGGTTATACCCGTGGATTTCCCAATCCGGGTGGGTGTGCTTGATGCCGGCGATCATGGCGCCTGCCATGTTGCCAGTACCGATAAATCCGATCTTCATGGTGGGGAAACCTCATCACGGTTGCAGGGCAAACAACTATGTTAACCGCCCGTCATGTTGATGGCATGTGTGATTGCGTACAGCGCGTTGTGCACAAGTGGCGTTTATCCACGGTTTTTCATGAACAAGCTTGTGCAAGCGGTGTGTACAAGTCATGCAGCACCTTGATTTGAAAGGCATAAAACGCACTGACTGAAAAAGAGGCAGCACCTGTTTTCCCCAGCGTTGTGGTTTATCCCCGCTTTATGTGGCCTCTTGTGTGAAGAGGGTGTGGATAAGCCGGGCAGGTGGCTGAGCCATAAGGTTTTTTGCGCGCTGTTCAAAAAACAGGCAATGGCCGCTTTGCCCGGTTTTTGTGGGTAAAACCGGCCCGGGCCGCTGCTTTGAGCGCGTGCGGCGGGCAGTGCAAAGCCAGGCCCGATGCGCTTTTCCACGGTTTTACCCGAACAACCATGTTGGTGATCTGTGGACAAGCCAGCCAAGTCGTTGACGCACAAAGCGCTTTTCTTGCTGCCTGAAAAAGAGGCAACGCCCCGGCGTTTTACACAAGTTGCGGGCACAAGATTGTGCATGCCCTGTGGACAAGTGCGCCAAGTCCTTGTCCCTGATGGTATTTACGGTGGCCGCCTGTTTTTTGGGCAATTTACGGTGTGGCTGATTGCTTGAGGGGGAGGGCAGACAGGGTGCGTGGATAAGTCGCGGTTTTCCACGCAAATAGCAGAACAAGCTTGTGCGCGCGTTGTGGATAATCAATTCAAGCGTATGTTTTGACGGCATTTTTACCCGCTGCCTAAAAGAGAGGCAGCACACCTGCGGTTTTATAATGGCGGGTTCCCTTACACCCTGACCATACCCATCATGCGCCGCGCCCCTGAGTTGCTGTTGCCTGCCGGCAACCTTGCCAAACTGAACACCGCCTTTGATTTTGGCGCAGATGCGGTTTACGCCGGTTTGCCGCGCTACAGCCTGCGGGCGCGCAACAATGATTTCCGGCTGGAACAACTGGCACAGGGCATTGAATCCGCCCACGCGCGGGGCAAACAGTTGTTTGTGGCGGCCAATGTCTTGCCGCACAACGCCAAGGTCAACACCTTCCTGGCGGATATGGCGCCGGTGATCGCCATGAAGCCCGACGCGCTGATCATGGCCGACCCCGGCCTGATCATGCTGGTACGCGAAGCCTGGCCGCAGATGCCCATCCATCTTTCCGTACAGGCCAATACGGTGAACTACGCCGGCGTGAAATTCTGGCAAACGCTGGGCCTGACGCGGGTCATCCTCTCCCGTGAGTTGGGGCTGGAAGAAATTGCCCAGATCCGCCAGCAATGCCCGGATATGGAGCTGGAAGTCTTTGTGCACGGCGCGCTGTGCATTGCGTATTCAGGCCGCTGTTTGTTGTCGGGCTATTTCAATCACCGCGACCCCAATCAGGGCACCTGTACCAACGCTTGCCGCTGGGACTACAAAGTGCACAGCGCGGGCGAGAGCGCCTGCGGCGGCGTGCCGCGGCACGATGCGGGGCAGACGGAATATCTGCTTGAAGAAGCCAACCGCCCTGGCGAACTGATGCCGATTGTGGAAGACGAGCACGGCACCTACATCATGAACTCCAAAGATCTGCGCGCGGTGGAACACGTAGCGCGGCTGGTGGAGATCGGCGTGGATTCCCTCAAGGTGGAAGGGCGCACCAAGAGTGCGTATTACGTCGCCCGCACCGCGCAGGTATATCGCAAGGCGATTGACGATGCGGTGGCCGGCAAGGCGTTTGACCCGGCCTTGCTGGCTGATCTGGAAGGCCTTGCCAATCGTGGCTATACCGATGGCTTTTTGCAGCGGCATCACAGCCATGACACGCAAAACTATCTGGACGGACATTCCCGCGCACGCCAGAGTCAGTACGTGGGTGAGGTGCTGAACGTGGTCGATGGCTGGGCGCGGATTGACGTCAAAAACCGGATTGCCGTGGGCGACAAACTGGAAATCATCCACCCTTGCGGCAATCAGGTGATTGAACTGCAAGCCATGATTGATGGCGACGGGCAGCCCGTGACCGTGGCGGCAGGCAATGGCGTGGCGGTGTCGATTGCGCTGCCGGCCACGCTGGACAAAGCGCTAATCGCCCGCCTGCTTTAAGCCCGGGCGGCTGGCGTCAGTCGCGGACGGGCGCGTATTGAGTTCCAGCGGCCCGCACAGGGTCGGGCCCAGTTTGCGGCACGCGTCATTAGCCTGTGCCAGCAAGACCGGGTTGGCCGCGCCCAGCCAGGGTTGCAGCGCTGCGGCGGCAGCAGGCGCGCTGCGCGTGCCGAAATCCATGTACAGATCCAGCCGCTGGCACCAGAACAACTTGATGCTCTGGGCCGGGTTGCCCATGCGCTTCAGTTGCTCATGCGTTGGCGGCGTGCCGGGCAGGCGGTCCCCATGAAAATCAGCCACAACTTCAGGCTGCGCCATATGCCAGCGCTGCCAGCCTGCTTCGATCTCGCTGGTGGCCTCCGGGTAGGTTTGCTCGCAGTCGGCCTTGATGGCGCGGCCCATGGTGTAGGTGTAAAGCGCCATGTTTTCAGCGGGCGAGCGCGCCGGCGAGGCTGCGCTGCAAAGGGTGGTCATGCATAGCAAAACAAGGGCGATCAGACTGCGCGTCATGGTGAGGTCTGGGCGTTTGGGGGCGAATGAGCGACGAGTGTAGAACGCAAAGATGACGACTGGATTGAGGATTTTTTGCCGCGCCGCCGACTGGTTCGCTTCGGCTGGACGAGCGGTTTGGTTATGATGTTTGTCTGACAGACAAGGAGACAAGCATGACTCATCGCGCCACAGACCCGAACGGGCACGGAATCCAGAGCGCGGAGTGGTTCCGGCAAACCTATGGTGAAAACGCCAAAGGCCGCTGCGAAATCTGCGATGCCGAGCTGGCACTGCGCGTGGCGCATCCGCCGCACACGGTCACCCACTTTGCCCACAAAGCCGGTAGCCGTTGCAGCTCGCTGGAGCAATATCGTCACGCCGTATTCAACCTCAAGCCGTCCGCGCTGGATCTGGAAAACGGCAAGCGCCTGCGTGCCTGGGTGCTCAAAGAGCTGTATCCCGTTTACCTGAAAGCGTATTCGCTGTCTGGCCGCAAGCTGGCCTGGGGCGATTTCCAGCGTGCGCTGATTGATGCCAATACCCGTGGCATTTTTGATTACGCCGGCCTTGAAGCGCATTACCTGCCGTACCTGCTGCTGTGCCTGTATCCGGAGCGCTTTCACGACAAGACCACCTACGACAGCATTGACGCCTACTTTGTGCTGCCTGCCGGCATGAAGCACCTGGATGATCTGTGGAACAAAAAAGGTGAGATCAAACAGACCATGTGGAAGGTCTCGCACATTACCCGCCAGTCGCGCCGTGGCGCACCCAAGGCCGTGGAGATGTTTACCGAGATCGAAGCCATTGCCATGGATGACGCGCCGTTCTATATCCCGTCCTGGGTGGCCTCGGCGCAGGCCAAGCTGGAACCCCTGCTGGCGTTCTGATCCATGTGATGCGGCAGGCATGTTTGACCTGCCGCAATCTTTCACCTGCTCCGGGTCAGGTGTTGTACTTACGTCCTAACCCTTATACGTCTTTTGCTTCCTGTCGGTGGGCCGCGTAACGTAACGCAAAACAGGACAAGCGCCGTCCCGCAACCCGATCATTCCAGGGGCATCCGTTACGTGCTCGCTGACCGGCTATCAAGCCCGGCAGCACGTGGCCGGAAGGGTTTGCAAGGGCGGCACAAGAACATACCCGACTCGCAGGAAAATAATCCATGTCTCACCCCGTCAAGCTGGGGCTGATCGGTTGCGGCGTTGCTGCGCGCGAACTGCATTGGCCAGCCTTGCAGGCTGCAGCAGAGGAAGTCGAACTGGTCGCTGTGTGTAACCGCACCGCGCAAAAAGCCCAGCATTTTTCTGCCATGGCCGGTGGGGTGGACTGGTATGTCGGGTGGGAAGAGTTGCTGGCGCGGCCGGATATCGAGGCCGTGGATATTGTCTTGCCAGCAACTGAAAACCTGGTTGCCACGCGGGCGGCGCTCAAAGCCGGCAAACATGTGCTGGTGGAAAAACCGCTGGCCCCCACCGCCGAGCAAGCGCAGGCCATGCTGGAGCTGGCGCAGGCCTGGCCAGACCGGGTCACCATGGTGGCCGAGAATTTCCGCTACGCCGCCGTGTTCGAACGTTTGCGCAACTGGCTGGACTCGGGTGAGGCTGGCCGTCCCTACGCGCTGAACTGGAACGCCATGATGCTCATGCGCGAAGACAACCGCTATCTGGCCAGCGGCTGGCGTTCGTCTGACGCTTTCCCGGGCGGTCTTGTACTGGATGCCGGCGTGCATTACATGGCGGTCGTCCGCGATCTGCTGGGCGATATCGTCCGCGCCACGGCCAGCCCCAGCCAGGTCAACCCGCATCTGGGGCGCTATGACGGCGCCGCGTTTACCTTGCAGACGGCCTGCGGGGCCATTGCCAATATCAATCTGTATTTCTCTGTCGCCGCGCATAGCGAATGGCGCCTGGTGCTGCTGGCCGAAAAGGGCAGCGCGACCTATGACGGCCGCACGCTGATCATTACCGATGCCAGCGGCAAAACCCGCGAATGGCGCCGGGATGACGATGACGGCTACGCCGGCGAGTTGCGCGCCTTTACCCGCGCCATTCGCAGCGGCAAACCGGTTTCCAGCAGTTTTGCTGCCGGCTGGCGCGACATGCTGCCGATCGTGCGGACCATGGCGGTGCCGGGCGAGTGGGTGGATCTGGGCTGAGCCTGGCACGGGCTTGTGGACAGCGCTGTGGATAAGCTGTCGACAAGCCGGTATGGATTGTGGATCAGCACTAGCGCATTGCGTTGATACCGGCTGTGGCCAATGAAACCAGTGCGGCCTGGCTGCGGCGGCCCGCGTTTTCTATGATGGGATAATCGACAGCCCATGGCGCGATGGCCGGCCCTTTGCCGGACCTGCTGTGGCGCTGATCGGCTGGAACGTCAAGCCTTGCAAGAAAAGCGCGACACTCTGCCTGGTCGGGATTGCCAAACTGGTGATCCCCGATGAATATGCATCCATCAGCCAAAGCTCAATTACCTGGTATCCACGCATGAGTAGCAAACCAGCCTGGGCAGAACCTTTGCCGGGCGTCCCCGAGGAAGCCGCCTCGATCTGCCGGTCGCTGTTGCAACAGCGCACGCTGGCCGGGATAGCGGCTTGCCTTGAAGCCGACAAAACGGTCTGGCTGCAGGGGGACTGGGCCTGGTTTGTGCACCGGGATGAAGTCTGGCAACAGATCGCCGGCGTGGATGACTTCCGCGTCTTTGTTGACGCGCTGCATTACAAATATCCGCACAAAGCCATCAAGGACCTGGACGGCCAGGCCTTCTTTACTGGCGACCCGCTGCGCCCGGATGGCTGCCTGATTGTGCGGGGTCAGGTCGATCATTTTGTGGCGATGTGCGCGGCCGAAGTGTTTGGTCGTTCCATCCTCAGCCGCCATGCCGACCACTTGCAAAAGATCACCGAAGCGGTGATCCGCCTTGCTGACCTGGCGGCCAGTGAAACCCAGCTTGATGTGTTCTTGCCGCAAGTGCACGAGGTAATCGGCACGCTGATTGATGCCGAGAACTTTTTTGTCGCCCTGTATGACCCGGTGCGCCAGATGCTGCGCTACCCGTATTTTGTCGACACGCTTGATGAAGACGTGCCGGACCCCAACGAAGACCTGCCCTTTACCCCGGACGAGATCACGCTCACCGGCTGGGTGATCCGCAATGCTGAGCCCTTGCTGATCGACCGCGACGGTATTTTGTACCGCCAGCGCACCGGCAGCCTCGGCGGCGAGGGGCCGGTGGCCGAGTCCTGGATTGGCGCGCCATTGCGGGCGGCCAATGGCGAAGTGATCGGCATGATTGCCGTGCAGACCTACCGCCCCGGTTACCGGTACGACGCAGATGACCAGCGCCTGTTTTTGCTGACCGCCCAACACGTGGGTCTGGCGCTGGAGCGTTTTTTGCGCAAGGCCTGGCTGGAAACCGAGGTCTCCCGCCGTACCGAAGAGTTGCAGCAACTGAACACGCGGCTGGTATCAGAAGTCCTGGAGCGTGAACGGGGCGAAGCGTTGCAACACGCCTTGTTCCAGATTGCGGAGCTCTCGGCGCGTCCGATCGAAATGGCGGATTTTTACGGGCAGATCCACGCCATCATCAGCACGCTGGTTTACGCCAAAAACTGCTTTATTGCGCTGCATGACGAAGAAACCGATATCGTCAGCTTCCCGTATTTTGTCGATAGCCTGGAAACCACGCCGGCCCCGCGCAAGGCCCAGCGCGGGCTGACCGAATACGTGATCCGCCAGCGCAAACCGGTGCTGGTAAACCGCACGCGCGCCTCTGAACTGGCACTGGCCGAAGAAATCGACCAGCGTTTTTTGAACCGTGACGACAACTTCACCTGGTGGCTGGGTGCGCCACTCTTTGAGAGTGATACCGTCTGCGGCGTGATCGTTATCCAGATTTACGAGGGTGACATTGAATTTGGCGATACCGAAGTGGCGTTGATGACGTTTGTCTCGCACCACATTGGTAACGCACTGGCGCGCAAACGCAGTAGCGACCGGCTGCATGTGACGTACCTGGAACTGGAAAAGCGCGTGACCGAGCGCACCCAGGACCTGGATTCGGCCAACCTGCGCCTGCAATACGAAAACCGGCACGATGCGCTGACCGGCATCGCCAACCGCAATTACTTCATGCATGAGCTGGACGCCGCCTGGCGCGGCTTTGGCGTGTCCGAAGAGCCGTTTGCGGTGATCTTTGCCGACATGGACCGCTTCAAGCACATCAACGATACCTTCGGCCATATCGAAGGCGACGCGCTGCTGATCGAAGCCACCCGGCGCATTCAGTCCTGCCTGCGCGAAAACGACTTGCTGGCGCGGCTGGGCGGCGACGAATTCGCCATCCTGCTGCCCGGCGTGCGTGATCCGGCTGCTGCCACGACGGTCTCGCAACGCATTCTGGACGCGTTTGACCACCCGATCCTGCTGGCGCGACAGTCCATCTTTGCCAGTTGCTCGCTCGGCATCGTCATGGCCGAACCGCAATTGCACCAGACCCCGCAAGACCTGCTGCGCGATGCCGACGCCGCCATGTATATGGCCAAGGCGCGCGGACGCGACGGTTATGTGTTGTTTACCGGTGACCTGCGCGAACAGGCGGGGGATTTGCTGGAGCAGGAAACGCGTTTTCGCAATGCGCTCAAAGGGCAGGACGCCATCGTGCCGTTCCTGCAGCCCATTGTGGATTGCAAGAAAGGCGAGGTGGTGGCGTTCGAGGCGCTCATGCGCTGGCGCTGGCGTGACGGCAGCTGGACCATGCCGGCACAGTTGCTGGCGGTGGCAGAGAACACCAAGCTCATCACCCGGCTGGATTACTACATGCTGGACTGGCTGTGCCGCTGGCTGGCCTCCGTGCCTGATACCTGGCCGCCGATCCACCTGAACTGGTCGGGCTTGTCGCTGGTGCAACCCAACTGCGCGCAGACCATTCTGGATCGCATGCGCTCGTTTGGTATCCGCCCTGAGCGCTTGCAGATTGAAGTGACCGAAGGCGCACTGGTGGCCGACCCGGTTCAGGCCAACAACACCATGCAGGCGCTGCAAAGCGCCGGCGTAAAGGTGGTGCTGGACGATTTCGGCACCGGCTATGCCTCGCTCTCTTATCTGCATCACTACCAGTTCGATGCCATCAAGATCGACAAGAGCTTCATGCTCTCGCTCGATAGCGACCCCAAGAGCGCGGCCATTGTGCGATGTGTGATCCAGCTGGCGCAGGCCATGAATCTGGAAGTGGTGGCGGAGGGCGTGGAAACGTTGGGTACGGCCGATCAGTTGCGGGCGATGGGGGCGACCAGGCTGCAAGGGTTTCTGTTTGCCCGGCCGATGCCGATTGGCGATATCGATCTGGACAAACTGGCCCGCGAAATCCAGGGTACGTGTGCCAAAACCTGGGCGCTGGACCTGGTGGAAGTGCGCTAGGCACGCTGACGCCACCCAACAAAAAGCCCGACTACACGTCGGGCTTTTTGTTGGGCTTGCGGCGGCTTAAACGCGATAGCGTTCTACTTCGCGCTGCATGTCACCAGCCAGTTGATGCAATTGCTGTGCCGCGCCGGCCGTTTGCTTGGCCGATGCGCTGTTGCCTTCGGACATCTGCGCAATGCGTTCCACCAGTTGCGCAATATTGCTGCTGGCGGCGCTTTGTTCCTGAATGGCGGTACTGATGTCGTCCACGCGTTCCACCACATCGTTGGCGCCACGGCGGATTTCCACAATGGCCTGGCCGGCTTCACGGGCGTGACCCACGCCGTCTTCCATGCGCGAGACCACTTCCTGCATCGACGAGACCGCGCGCAGTGCGCCGTCCTGGATCGAGCCGACCGTGGCAGAGATTTCCTGGGTGGAGGCAGACGTGCGCTCTGCCAGCTTGCGCACTTCATCGGCCACCACGGCAAAGCCGCGGCCTTGCTCGCCAGCGCGGGCAGCTTCAATGGCGGCGTTCAGGGCCAGCAGGTTGGTCTGATCGGCGATCTCCTTGATCACCTTCACCACGGCGTTGATCTCGCCCGACATGGTCTGCAGGCTGGTGATTTCATCGGCCGCAGTGCGTACCGTGCCGGCAATGCCTTCAATGCGGCTGACGGTGGATTCGATCACCTGCGAGCCGGTCTTGGCCAGCTTGCCGGATTCACGCGACAGCTCGTTGGCCTCGCCCGCGCGGTCTGCCACGTGGTTGATACTGACGGTCACTTGCTGCACGGTGGCTGCCATATTGCTGGCGGCCTCGCTGGTGCTGCTGGCGTTGCCGGACATCTCTACGGCGTTGCGCGACATATCCGTGGCAGCGCCGGCCACCTGGCGAATCTGCTGGCTGATGCCCTGCAGGCTGCCTTGCAGGCCATCGAGCAACTGGTTGAAGGCGCGCACTGCAGCGCCGATCTCATCGTTGCGGCCAACCGGCACGCGCTGGGTGAAGTCCAGATTGCGCTGCACATTGATAAACGCTTGCTTCATGGCCGCCAGCGGACGGCGGATGGCGCCATACATCACCACGCCGCCGACGATCAGGATCAGCGTCGCCAGCACGATCACGGCAATGAACTGGATCTGCGCATTGCGGTGACGGCGGTCGATCTCGGCCTGTTCTTTCTGGGCGCGGTCGATGTTATAAGCCGATACCTTGTCCAGTTTCTTCTCGACTTCGATCGACAGATCACGCCCTTGCGAACCGGCCACGGTCACGGCGGTGGCGTTGTCGCCCGCTTCAGAGGCCTTCATGACCTGATCGAACACGGTGTGCAGATTGGCCAGCGATGTCTTGAATTCTTCAAAGCTGGCTTTTTCGCCGTCGTCGAGCACGTGGCTCTTCTCGTAAGCGCTGACCTGCGTTTGCAGTTTGGTGCGCGTGTCCAGAATGCCCTTGTTGATGGCCGTGCGGGTGTCCGGGTTCTGTTCCAGGATCAGTCGCCCCAACTGGATCTGCTCAACCTTGTACTGGTTGTTCAGATCGTTGGCGATCAACAGGCTGTCGATGTCATCGTTCATCAGCCGGGTCACCCCCGACTGGATCTGCGCAAACTGATACAGACCGGTGGCACCGATCGCCAGCACAGCTGCCAGCGCAATGGCAATCATTGCAATCAAACGATGGCCAATACTCATGTTCTACTCTCCATATTCTTTTTGGCTTACATATTGCCGCCAGTCTCTTGCCGGACCGTGTGCAGTAAGTCGTACCCGATGTGAACTCGTCACTGAACAAACCACCGCTTGATGACAAGTGGCGTAATGCCCCTTGTTTTGCAGGGTTTCGCCAGCGCGAGATTCCAAAAGCTAAAGCAGTGCGGCCGTCCGGGCAAGGGGCTTGCAATCGTGTGCAACACCATCCGGACAGGCGGACTGTTTCGCTACTGTGCTGCGTTCTTTTCTGAATAGGCAAGTCAGGTGTTTTGTGGATCAACAGCAAATGCTGATCAGGTCTGGGGCAGGGAGCGCCTACCGGCCATGTCGTTTGCATCTCTCAAACATCAGACGCCGCAGTGCTAAGATAGGACACGTTTACCCCTCTGTTTTGGCCTTTTGGAGCAACCTTGGACGAAGCGCGTAGCAAGCAGGCCCGTCACTTTTCCATGATCCGCGGTTTTCATCTGGCCGACTGGATCACCCTCGCCAATGCCCTGTGCGGCACCGGTGCGCTGTTTTCTGTCATGACTTATCTGCAACAGCAAAGCCCGGAACATCTGTTGATTGCCTGCGGCCTGATTCCGCTGGCGCTGTTTTTCGACATCCTGGACGGCCAGGTCGCGCGCTGGCGGCATGCCCAGTCGGCACTGGGGCGTGAGCTCGATTCGCTGGCCGATGTCATCTCTTTTGGCGTGGCCCCGGCCGCCATTGCCTACGGCGCAGGCATGCAGGGCATGTGGGATCGCATTGTGCTGGGCTATTTTGTGGCCTGCGGCGTCAGCCGGCTGGCCCGGTATAACGTCACCGCCGAACAACTGAAAGGTGAATCCGGCAAGGTGCGTTATTACGAAGGCACACCCATCCCGACCTCGCTCTTGCTGGTGCTGGTGCTGGCCGTTGCCGCCTGGATGGGCGCGCTGGGTGATGCGCTGTGGCTGGGCGTGGTGCATATCGGCCCGTGGCAGATGCATCCGCTGGTGCTGATGTTTGCGCTGTCCGGTTCGCTGATGATCAGCCGCACGCTGCGCATTCCCAAGCCCTGAGCGTCCGGTGTACAGGCTTGATTTTGCTGGTAATGCCCCGAACATGACTAACACGGTATAATCAGCTTCTTTTGGGGTACTCACATGCCAATTTATGCTTATCGTTGTAGCGCCTGCGGGTATCAGAACGATCACATGCAGAAGATGTCAGACCCACTCCTGACCGAGTGCCCGTCCTGCCATGCCGGTAGCTATGAAAAGCAGGTAACCGCTGCGGGTTTCCAGCTCAAGGGTACAGGCTGGTACGCCACCGATTTCAAAGGCGGCGGCGGTGGCACCTCAGTGACGGCACCGTCTTCTGCGGCTGCGGACAAACCGGCGGCAGAGCCCGCTGCCGCGGCATGCAGCCCCGGTTGTGCGTGTCACTAAGCCTGCTTTGGCCGGCAAAACTGAATGAATTTGGCGCCCTTTGGCGCAAGGCTTGATCCTGAATGGCGCATTTCAAGAAATACCTGTTGACCGGCCTGCTGGTGTGGGTGCCGCTGGGCATCACGCTGTGGGTGCTGAATCTCATCATTGGTACGCTGGATCAACTGGGCACGTTGCTGCCACAAGTGGTGCGGCCTGACTTCTGGCTGCTCAAGCTGATTGCGCCGTATGCGCCGTTCCTGGGTGGTGCGCACCATATTCCGGGTTTCGGTGTGGTGCTGACCGTGCTGGTGGTGCTGGTAACGGGCATCATCGCCACCAATGTGCTGGGCCGTCGGCTGTTGCAGATTGGCGAGTTGCTGCTGAACCGCATTCCGATCGTGCGTTCTATCTACTCCAGCGTCAAACAGGTGTCGGACACCGTTTTTTCGGATTCCGGCCAGGCGTTTCGCAAGGCATTGCTGGTACAGTTTCCGCATCAAGGCACGTGGACTGTCGGTTTCATGACCGGCGCGCCCGGTGGCGAAATTGCCGACCATCTGGGTGACGATCTGGTATCGGTGTTTGTGCCGACCACGCCAAACCCGACGTCCGGTTTTCTGTTCATGGCCCGCCGTGCGGATGTGCGTGAACTGAGCATGAGCGTGGATGAAGCGCTCAAATACGTGATTTCCATGGGCGTCGTACAGCCCTCCGGCCGCACCGTAGCCGCGCCGCCCAGTGCGACGGTTGCCGCGCCCGTTTAAGCAAGTTGCGCCGTTGTTTGCCGTATCTGTCCGGCCAGTTATCAGACTGGCCGGCTTTTGTATTTTGTAGTGACTGGTTTTTTGCTTTAAAGACAGATATTCATTGACCCGGTATTTACCGAAAAACAGGTTCAGAAAATGATGCGTACCGATTACTGTGGCTTGATCGACAAGCGATTCCTCGGCCAGACCGTAACCGTGAAAGGCTGGGCTCACCGTCGCCGTGACCATGGCGGCGTGATCTTCATCGACCTTCGTGACCGCGAAGGCCTGGTGCAAGTCGTGTTTGATCCGGATACCCCGGAAGCCTTCAAGACCGCCGATGCCACCCGCTCTGAATACGTGCTGGAAATCACCGGCGTCGTGCGGGATCGTCCGGCCGGTACCACCAACAAGAATCTGGTCTCTGGCGAGATCGAAATCCTGGCCAAGGACATCAAGGTTCTGAATAGCGCCAACACCCCGCCGTTCCAGATCGACGACGAAAACCTGTCGGAAACCGTGCGTCTGCAAAACCGCGTGATCGACCTGCGTCGCCCGGCCATGCAAAAGAACCTGCGCCTGCGCTACAAGGTGGCGCTGCTGGTGCGCAACTTCCTCGATAGCCGTGGCTTCATCGACGTTGAAACCCCGATGCTGACCCGCTCCACGCCGGAAGGCGCACGTGATTACCTCGTGCCCAGCCGCGTGCATGACGGCATGTTCTTCGCGCTGCCGCAATCGCCCCAGCTGTTCAAACAGCTGCTGATGGTGGCCGGTTTCGATCGTTACTATCAGATCACCAAGTGCTTCCGTGACGAAGACTTGCGCGCTGACCGTCAGCCTGAATTCACCCAGATCGATATCGAGACTTCGTTCCTGAACGAAGACGAAATCATGGACATCACCGAAGACATGGCCCGCCATGTGTTCCAGGAAGCCATTGGCGTGGATCTGGGCAAGTTCCCGCGCATGAAGTACGACGACGCCATGTTCTACTACGGCTCTGACAAGCCCGATATGCGCATCTCGCTCAAGTTCACCGAACTGACCGATGTGATGAAGGACGTGCCGTTCAAGGTCTTTGCCGGCGCAGCCAATTCGGACAACGGCCGCGTGGTTGGCCTGCGTGTTCCGGGCGGTGCGGCATTCAGCCGTTCTGAAATTGATGCCTACACCCAGTTCGTCGGCATCTATGGTGCCAAGGGTCTGGCCTACATCAAGGTCAACGACAACACCAAGCTGAACGAAGAAGGCCTGCAATCGCCGATCGTCAAGAACCTGACGCCGGAATCCTTGAAGGCCATCGTTGAGCGCACTGAAGCGCAAAACGGCGACATCATCTTCTTTGGCGCAGACAAGATCAACGTCGTGAACGAAGCCATTGGCGCGCTGCGTCTGAAGATCGGTCTGGAGAAGGGCGAAGCTGGCGGCTTTTTTGTGCGCGAATGGCGTCCGCTGTGGGTTGTCGATTTCCCGATGTTCGAATACGACGAAGACGGCAAGCGCTGGAACGCGTGTCACCACCCGTTCACCAGCCCCAAGGCCGAACACCTGGAACTGCTGGCGACCCAACCGGGTGCTTGCCGCGCCCGCGCGTACGACATGGTGCTGAATGGTTGGGAAATCGGTGGCGGCTCGATCCGTATCCACCGTGCCGACGTGCAATCGACCGTGTTCGACGCACTGGGTATCGGTGCAGAAGAAGCCCAGAACAAGTTCGGCTTCCTGCTGGATAACCTGCAATACGGCGCGCCTCCGCACGGTGGCCTGGCCTTCGGTCTGGACCGTCTGGTGACGTTGATGGCCGGTGCCGAGTCGATCCGTGACGTGATCGCCTTCCCGAAGACCCAGCGTGCGCAGTGTCTGTTGACCAACGCCCCGAACGCTGTCGACGAAAAACAACTGCGCGAACTGCACATTCGTCTGCGCAATCCGTCGCCGACCGCTTGAAGCTGACCAATGGCTAAAACAGCCATTTAAAACGGTTTGCGGCGCAAGCTGACAGCAAACTTGTTGCGAAAACGCCAGAGATGCTTACACATCTCTGGCGTTTTATTTTGTTTAACACATAATTGCGTCATTCCAGTTAATGATCATTGTCAGACCACTGAATGGATCGACTGCTTTTCAACATGATTCACCGTTGCGGGCACAGACAGCTGCCAGGGTCGTCTGCTTTTGATCGCCACGAAGCCCGCTTTATCCGCGCGGCTTTTTCCTGCCCACATTGCCTTGCCGAACTGGCGCGCCGCTCAATGCTCGATACCCGTGTATTCGTCAACCTGAGACAACTGGCTTCTGGTGGACTTGCTTTTGTGATCGAGGTGGCCGATGCCTCGGACGAACTGGGCGAATTGCTCGCCAGTACCGGTTATCGCAGCAATCGCAAGACGCTTGACGAGATTTCCCCAGGCGTGCGCGGGCTGCTGAACGATGACCGGTTCTGGAGCAAGGAAATGTGTTTTGCCAGCGACGCTGATCCACGCCAGGTGGTCGAAATCATTGACCGGGTGAAACTGGAAATGACCTGGCTGGAGCCCTATCTGCCGCTGGGGGCAGAAGCCATCGAGTACTGTACGTTCCCGCTCTGATGCCCGTCCGGGCATTTGCGCAAATCGTCAGTCCCGACGGCTTGCGTGTCAGATTTCCTGCTTGAGCAAAATACGCCAGATTTTGTGCACGGCGGCCAGCGGCGCTGCCAGCCCCATGAATTCTTCCTCGGTCGGTTTGTGACCATTCAACCGGCTCTTGTGTTGCAATCGCCGCAATTCGCGATAGCAATAGCGCGCCGCCTGGGCATCTTCCGTATCAATCAGCCCGTGGCCGGCGGCAGTGGCCAGCAGGGCAATGTTGCCGCGGTTGGCGGTCAGGTCGGCATACCGGGCGGCAAAGCCCAGGACCAGGAATTGCACAATGAACTCGATGTCGACAATGCCGCCACGGCAGTGTTTGACGTCTTCGGCGCGGGCAGGGTGGGTTTCCAGCATGCGCTCGCGCATGGTGACCACTTCGCCTGCCAGGCTGTCCACATCCCGCTGGCGGCACAGGATTTCAATGCGGATCTCTTCAAAGCGCTGCCCCAGCGCGACATTACCGGCGGCATAGCGGGCACGGGTCAGCGCCTGGTGTTCCCACATCCACGCCGATTCATTCTGGTACTGCAAGAACGCCTCAATGCTGGATACCAGAAAGCCCGATGAGCCATTCGGGCGCAAGCGCAGATCAACCTCATACAACTGGCCAGCAGAGGTCAGGGCGCTAAGCCAGCTGACAATGCGCTTGGCGTAGCGGGCATAGATTTCAGCGGCATCCGGGTGCGGATCGTTATACAGGAACACCAGGTCCAGATCAGAGCCATAGCCCAGTTCTTTGCCGCCCAGTTTGCCGTAGCCAATGATGGTGAAGACCGGGGTTTCGGTGTGGCGGGTGCTCATGTCGCGCCAGGCTTCTTCAAGCGTGACAGACAGGCACAGGTCCGCCAGATCGGACAAATGATCCGACAGGCTTTCCAGCGGCAGATTGCCGGCAATGTCCTGCGCCACCAGCCGGAACACCTGGGTGTGCTGGAAATGGCGCAGCACATCCATGCGCGCTTCGGTGTCGTCCAGATGATCTTTCATCTGCGCGCGCAACTGTTTGCCGGCCTCGGCCCAGTCCGGGGCTTGATACAACAGGCGCACGTCCAGCAGTTCATCAAGCAGGATCGGGTGGCGCGTCAGGTACTCGGCCACCCACGGGCTGGCGCTGTACAAGCTGGCCAGCCGGTTGAGCGTTTGCGGGTGTTCGGCCAGCAAGGCCAGGTAGGATTCGCGGCGGCCGATGCTCTCCAGTAAATCCAGAATCCGCAGAAAGGTCGTATCCGGGTTGGGGTAGCCGGCCGCGACTTCCAGCAGCGCCGGCAAAATGGCGTCCATGCGCTGGCGGCTGCGCTCTGACAACTGCTGATAGCGGCTGCTGGCTTGCATGCCGGCAAGGCGGCGGTGGATTTCTGTGGCGTTCTGATAGCCCAGGTTGGCCAGACCCTCATCAACCCCATCGCCATCGTCCTGCACGCTTTGCCACAGTTCTGATTGGGGGTGGCTTTCATCCTCGGCCTGGGGCGAGACAAACACTTGCTCGAAATGCCGGGTGACCGAATTGCGGATTTGCCCAAGGCGCGCGCTGAAGGCGGCCCAGTCCGGATACCCCATGCTGCTGGCAATGCGGGCGCAGTCTTGTTCGCTGGTCGGCAGCATCTGGGTCTGCGCATCGTCGATATACATGATGCGGTGTTCCAGATTGCGCAAAAAGGCGTAGGCGGTGGTCAGTTCTTCGACCGCCTCTTGCGGCAGCAAGCCTTCGCGCCCCAGTTGCGTCAGGATGGTGCGGGTAGGGCGTTCTTGCAGAAAACGGTCACGCCCGCCACGGATCAGCTGGAATACCTGGCCGATGAATTCGATCTCGCGGATGCCGCCCGGCCCCAGCTTGATATTGTCGAGGCGATCCTTGCGCGTGACCTCATGGCGAATCTGGCTGTGCAATTCCCGCATGGAGCGGTAGGCGCCGAAATCCAGATATTTGCGATACACAAACGGGCGCACCAGTTGCATCAGCGCTTCGCCATCGCCAGACAACGGGCGGCCCTTGATCCAGGCGTAGCGTTCCCATTCCCGGCCCTGGGTGAGCAGGTAGTTTTCCAGCGCGGCAAAGCTGGAGGCCAGCGGGCCGGCATCACCAAACGGGCGCAGGCGCATATCCACCCGGAACACGAAGCCATCATCGGTCTGCTGGCCGATCCACTGGATCAGGGCCTTGCCCAGCATGGCAAAGTACTCGTGGTTGCTGATCTTGCGATCACCGTTGGTTTCGCCGTCTTCCGGGTAGACGAAGATCAGGTCGATATCGCTGGAGACATTGAGTTCGCGCCCGCCCAGCTTGCCCATGCCAACCACGATCAGTTGCTGCACCTGGCCGCTGTCTTCGCCGATCGGATCGCCGTAACGCGCCTGCAGCGGTTTGCTGGCAGCGGCAAGCACGGTTTCGATGGCGACTTCGGCCAGATCGCTGACGACGGTCACGGCTTCATCCAGGTCAGACAAACCGGCCAGTTCGCGCCCGATCAAGCGGGCCATGACGTGTGTACGCAACAGTCTGAGCGTTCGTTTGGCGGTCTCTTCATCCTGACTGGCGCACTCGGCAACAAAGGCTTGCATGTCGGCGCGACTGAACGGTTGTTGCAGTGCGGCGGCGGTTTCGGCCTCCAGCCCGCTGTAACGGGTGAACAGGCGTTGCAGGAAACGACTATGTTCAACAGCGGGGGCCAGCGTGGTATGTGTCACAGCGTACATGTTCAATCTCTTGAGGCCTGACGTGATCGGTTAGAATGCCCGGAGCGGCTACCGTAGCATATTCCGGCCGGTTTTTCGGGCGGTTTACGGATGACTTGTCGCCGTTGCGACCTGGTAAAAGGCGCTGTGCGCCTGCTTTTGATCAAATATCTGATCGTGCTTTTTGACGAACCGGGTTACCGGGCTTGCATGACCTTATTGCGCTCTTCTTCTCTTAAAACCTTGCCGGGTGTCCTCTGGTCGCGCCTCAAGGGTTTTCTTCACTGGCATTACCGCTTGTTGCTGCGCCTTGTGCTGGCCTGTGCGCTGGTGTTCGTCGGCATCGCGCTGGTCTGGCAGTTCTATCTGCTGCCCCGCCTTGATGAGTTCCGTCCCTGGTTGCAAGACCGTTTTGCCCAGGCAACCGGCAGCCAGATCCGCTTTGGCCGGATCGAGGGCGGCTGGCGCGCTTTCCGCCCCGGTTTCCGGATCGAAGGGCTGACCATCCTCAATCATGACGGCTCGCCGGCCTTGCATCTGGACACGCTGGACGCTGAAGTCGCCTGGTGGTCGCTGGCGGCCGGGCAAATCCGTTTCCGACATCTGACGGTGTCCGCGCCCAATGTGGAAGTCATGCGCGATGGCAACGGGGTCTGGCATGTAGCCGGCTTTGCGCTGGCTGCGGGCCCGCAGCGTGGCGATAACCAGTTGGTCAACTGGTTCCTCAACCAGGATGAAGTCGATGTGCGCGGCGGCACATTGCGTTATGTCGATGCCCTGAACGGTGTCGCCCCGGTTGAAGCGCGCAACATGCTGCTGCACGTGCGCCGTCTGTTCAGCCGCCACAGTTTCCAGTTTGCCGCCACGCCACCGCAACAGATCGGCCAGCCGTTTACCCTGGGCGGGGTCTGGTACGGCAGCGACGTAGGTAACTGGCGCAACTGGACCGGCCATGGTCGTGTTGTCCTGCCCCAGGTCTCACTGGATGCCTTGTGGCAGCAACTGCCGGCCAATGTGCTCCCGGTGACGGTCTCGTCCGGCACGGCGGGGGCCAAGGTGGATTTCAGCTTCGGTCACGGTGCAATTACCCAGGCCGATCTGGACATGGACGCGCATTCGTTGCTGGCCACTTATGGCAACCGCACACTGGAACTGCCGCGCTTTGAAGGCCGCCTGCGCTGGAATGGCCCGGGGGCCAGCCAGTCGCTCAGTTTTGACGGCGAGCAGATTGCCACGCGTGATGGCGTGGTCTGCAACGAGTGCCACTTGAGCTGGTCGCGGGATCAGTCCGGCAAGCGCGCGCTGGCGCTGTCCAACTGGCAGCTGGATCATCTGGCGGGCCTGCGTGAGGCGCTGCCCGCCTCTTTGCTGGCGCAAATTCCGGACGGCCAGCTGGCCGGTCTGGTGCATGCCCTGCAATACAACTGGCAGGGCGACTGGGATAAACCCACGCATTTCAGCGGCAAGGCCGGGATCGACGGCTTTGCGGTGCAATGGCCAGGCATGCTGCCGCAATGGGGGCCGGTCAATATCCAGACCGATTTCTCGGATGCCGGCGGCACCTTGCATGTGGACTCGAACAATTTTGTGCTCGACTACCCGGAGCATTTTGTCGAGCCAGTCAAGCTGGATCAACTGGCGGTTATTGCCTCCTGGCAACGCAAGGCGCCGGGCTGGCACGTCAATCTGGATGTCGCCCGCCTGACCAACAAGGATATGAATGTCAGCGTGGCCGGCCAGTACAACTGGCCAGGTTCCGGGCTGGGCAAGCTTGATCTGGATGGCGTGATCAAGGGGCTGGAGGCCTCACGCGCCTACGCCTATCTGCCGCGCGGCGTGGGCGACGATACGCTGGCCTGGCTCAAGGATTCGCTGCCGCACGGGCGTGCCTACGACGGCAAGATTCAGGTGCATGGCAATCTGCAGGATTTCCCGTTCACTGGTGACAAGACCGGTTTATTCCGGATTACCGCCACCGCGCAGGATGTCACGCTGCGGTTTGCCAATGACTGGCCCGAGATCAGCGGCATCAATGGCACGCTGGATTTTCACGGCAACAGCATGCTGATCCACGCCCAGCACGCGCAAACGCAAAAGGCCCAACTCACCAACGTGGAAGCGTCGATCCCGAATCTGGATCACGCCCGGGTACTGGTGAACGGCAAGGCCCAGGACAGTACGGCCGGCTTTATGGAGTACCTCAAGGCCACGCCGCTGCATGGCATGCTCGCCAGCTATATCGACCCGCTCAAGGCCGAAGGCAATGGCGAACTGGCGCTGAAGCTGGAAATCCCGGTCGACAAGCCGGACGACACCAAAGTGGCCGGCACATTCCGCTTCAGCGGCAACAAGCTGGATTTTGACCATGGCGCGCCGGCACTGACGGCCGCGTCGGGCCAGATCGGCTTTACCGAAACCGGCATGTCCTTCAAGGATGTCACCGGCCAGGCGCTGGGCGGGCCGGTGCAAATCAGCGGCAATACCGACAAGGACGGCGCGCTGCGCCTGCAACTGGCGGGCAAGGGCCAGTTGAGTGAGGCCATTGGTCGTTTTGACGCACCACTGGCCAGCCGTCTGCGCGGCCAGATTGCCTGGCAAGGGCAACTGCTGGCCGGGCACGAGAAACTGGACCTGGTGCTCAGCTCATCCATGGTCGGCGCTGCGGTGGATCTGCCCGCGCCGGTGGGCAAGGCGGCCGCCATTGCCCGACCGCTGCGTTTGCATGTGAATGGCGACAAAACCGGGTATGACGTGGATCTGGCATGGGATCGCACCCTGCAGGCCACGTTGCATCAACCGGCCACGGGGAGCGCGTCGGGCAACCTTGTGCTGGGCACCGGGCCTGCCGTGGCCAGCAAGAGCGGGCTGGTGGTCAGCGGTGGCTGGCCAGAAGTCAACGTTGAAGACTGGTACCACTTTGTTGATCAGGAATGGCACGCCACAGACAACGCCACCAGCGCCGGCTTGCCTGGCATTGCGGCGGTTGATCTGGCGTTTGATCGCCTCAGCGGCTGGGGCCGTGCGCTTAATGATGTGAAACTCAAGGCCAGCCAGACATCGCTGCAAAACTGGCAGGGCGAAGTTGCCAGCCGTGAAATGTCTGGCCGCTTTGGCTGGAACGGTCAGGGCAAGGGCAAAGTGGTCGCGCATCTGGCCAGGGTGTATCTGCCGCTGACCGCCAGCGGTGGCGCACCGGTCGAGTCCTCGCCGCTGCGCAGCCTGCCGGCCATGGATATGACGGTGGATGATTTCCGCTACAAGAGCCTGCAACTGGGCAAGCTGGAAATGCAGGGCGTACAGCAAGGCGAAACATGGTCGCTCAACAAGGTGTCGCTGGATAACCCGGACGGGCACTTTGACATGAGTGGCGTGTGGCGCCAGACCAATGGCAAATCCCATGTTTCAGGCCAGTTTGGCCTGGCGAGCGATGATTTCGGCAAGCTGCTTGCTCGTCTGGGGTACCCCGATACGCTGCGGCGTGCGCCGGGCAAGGTCTCAGGCAAGGTCGAGTGGGATGGCGAACCGTTCCCGCCGGATTTCCAGTCCATGCAGGGCAATATCAATGTGGATGTCAAAGCCGGCCAGTTTGCCCGCATTGACCCGGGCGCCGGGCGCTTGTTGTCCATTCTGAGCCTGCAGTCGCTCACGCGGCGCGTGCAGCTGGATTTTCGCGATGTGTTTTCGCAAGGTTTCGAGTTTGATGCCATTCATGGCGACTCGATCATTGAAAAAGGCGTGGCCCGCACCGATAACCTTGTGATCACCGGGTCTTCGGCGCAGGTGCTGTTCCGTGGCGCGGCCAACTTTGAAGCGGGCACGCAGGATTTGCGCGTACGCATTGTGCCGGTGATTGGCGATTCGGTTGCCGTGGCGACCACCATCGTCAACCCGATTGCTGGCGTGGCCGCCTTTCTGCTGCAACGGGCGCTCAAAGACCCGCTGGGGCAACTGATCGCCTATGAATACGATATTACCGGCAGCATGAGCGACCCCAAAATCCAGCGGGTGCAAGAGGCTGCCCTGCTGGAAAACAGCGTGCTGCGCCGCGCCCGCGCCATGCCGTAACCTTGCGCTGATTGTTGATCTGACGAACAGGAAATTCGCATGCAGACCGTTGTTGCCGCCGCCGTCCAGATGATTTCCACCCCAGTGGTCAGCGAAAACCTGGCCTTGGCCGGCCAGCTGATTGCACAGGCCGCAGCCGAAGGCGCGCAACTGATCGCCGTGCCGGAGTACTTCGCCATCATGGGGCAGGACCCGCGCGACAAGATTGCCGTGCGCGAACAGCCCGGCAGCGGCCCGATCCAGGATTTTCTTGCCAGTACCGCAGCAAAACATGGCATCTGGCTGATTGGCGGCACTGCGCCACTGGTGGCATCTGTGCCGGACAAAGTGCGCAACAGCACGCTGGTCTACGACCCCAACGGCAAGCTGGCCGCGCGTTACGACAAGATTCATCTGTTTGGTTTTACCAACGGCGACGAACATTTTGCCGAGGCTGAAACCATTGAGCCAGGTGACAAGGTCACTACCTTCACGACCCCGTTCGGCCGGGTCGGGTTGTCGATTTGCTACGACCTGCGCTTTCCGGAACTCTTCCGGGCGCCGGGCGAGGTTGATTTCTGGTTCTTGCCATCGGCATTTACCGCCACCACCGGCAAAGCGCATTGGGAACCGTTGATCCGGGCCCGCGCCATTGAAAACCAGTGTTATTTCATTGCGCCAGGGCAGGGCGGCCTGCACCCCACCGGGCGGGAAACCCATGGCCACAGCATGATTGTTGACCCGTGGGGCCAGATTCTGGCCCAGCGCGAGAACGGCAACGGCGTGGCGATCGCGGAACTCAAGGCCAGCCAGCAAGAACGCGTGCGCAAGATACTGCCAGCGCTGAAACACCGCGTGCTGTAGCCATGAGCGCTGCGCGCCGGGGCTTGTCAAACCCCATCCCCGGTGGCATGTTCCATCCATTCCCCGCATTTTCCCGAGCGATACCGGCATGAGCCTTTTGCAAACCGCCCAGTCCACCCTGCTTGCCCCGTACAGTCTGGATGAACAACAGCTTGATCGCGTGTTCTCTGAACTGATGCAGCATGACCTTGATTATGCCGATCTGTATTTCCAGAGCACCCGCTCCGAGGGCTGGAGTCTGGATGAAGGCATCGTCAAGTCTGGCAGCTTCTCGATAGACCAGGGCGTTGGCGTGCGCGTGGTCTCGGGTGAGAAAACCGCGTTCGCGTATTCCGATGAAATCGGCTTTGCGCCGTTGATTGAAGCTGCCCGCGCTACCCGCGCCATTGGCCGCCAGGGTGGTACCGGCACGGCCGCGCTGGTCAAGAACGGCACTGGCCATGCGCTGTACCGGCCGGTTGATCCGCTCGCCAGCCTGGATGAAGGCGCGAAAGTGGCCTTGCTGGAAAAACTCGAACGTGCTGCCCGCGCGGTGGACAAGCGCGTGGTGCAGGTGATGGCCAGCCTCGCCTCTGAATACGACGTGGTCTACATCGCCCGTCACGACGGTCATCGCGCCGCCGACGTGCGCCCGCTGGTGCGGCTGTCGCTCAATGTGATCGTGGAAGAAAACGGCCAGCGCGAACAAGGCAGCGCGGGCGGCGGTGGCCGCTTTGATTACAGCTATTTCACTGATGCGGTGGTCGAGCAATATGCGCAGATCGCTGTGGCCCAGGCGGTGCTGAATCTGGCGGCGCGGCCGGCACCAGCGGGCGAAATGACCGTGGTGCTGGGTAACGGCTGGCCCGGCATTTTGCTGCATGAAGCCATTGGCCATGGTCTGGAAGGCGACTTCAACCGCAAGGGGAGCTCTGCGTTCTCTGGCCGTCTGGGAGAGCGCGTTGCTGCGCCCGGCGTGACGGTGATCGACGACGGCACCATTGCGGATCGCCGTGGCTCGCTGAATGTGGATGACGAAGGCAACCCGACCAGCCGCACCGTGTTGATCGAGGACGGCATCCTCAAGGGTTATATCCAGGACAGCCTGAACGCGCGGCTGATGAATATGCCGCTGACCGGCAACGGTCGCCGCGAATCCTACGCGCACCTGCCCATGCCGCGCATGACCAACACGCTCATGCTGGGCGGCGACAAAGACCCGCAAGAGATTCTGGCTTCGGTCAAACGGGGTCTGTATGCCGTGAATTTCGGCGGCGGCCAGGTGGATATCACCAGCGGCAAGTTTGTGTTCTCGGCGTCTGAAGCCTGGTGGGTGGAAGACGGCAAGCTGCAATACCCGGTCAAGGGCGCGACCTTGATCGGCAATGGTCCGGATGTACTGACCCGCGTTTCGATGATCGGCAATGACATGTCGCTGGACCCGGGCGTGGGCACCTGCGGCAAGGAAGGCCAGAGCGTGCCGGTGGGCGTGGGACAGCCGACTTTGCGTATCGACGGCGGCCTGACTGTGGGTGGTACCGGGGGCTGATCAAGGCACCAACTGACTGACGGTCAGCAAATCAGGGCGTAAACCCATTGTATTAACAGGTATTTACGCGGCAAGAAGGGCAGGGTTTTGATAGAATCCTGCCCTTCGTTTTTTCATATGTAATCATTTCCGGCATGAATAACAGGGTAGACACTTCGCCAACCCAGGCACCCGCGCTGGCACGCAAGCTCAAAGCGCGCCATCTGACCATGATCGCCATTGGCGGCTCTATCGGCACCGGGCTCTTTGTGGCCTCCGGCGCCACGATCTCGCAGGCCGGCCCTGGCGGCGCCTTGCTCGCCTATGCGCTGATCGGTCTCATGGTGTATTTCCTGATGACCAGCCTGGGCGAACTGGCCGCGTATATGCCGGTATCCGGTTCGTTTGCCACTTATGGCGCCAACTACGTTGAAGAGGGCTTTGGCTTCGCGCTGGGCTGGAACTACTGGTACAACTGGGCGGTGACCATTGCGGTCGATCTCGTGGCCTCGCAACTGGTGATGGCTTACTGGTTTCCCGGCACGCCGGGCTGGATCTGGAGCGCCTTGTTCCTCGGCATCATGTTCTTGCTCAATTACATCTCGGTCAAAGGCTTTGGCGAGGCCGAATACTGGTTCTCGTTGATCAAGGTCGTCACGATCGTCATTTTCATCGCGCTGGGCCTGGCGATGATCTTTGGCATCATGAAGGGTGGCGAAACCGCAGGTTTGCATAACTTCACCATTGGCGATGGCCCGTTTGCCGGCGGCTTTTCTGCCCTGATCGGGGTGGCGATGGTGGTGGGGTTCTCGTTCCAGGGGACCGAGTTGATCGGCGTAGCCGCGGGCGAATCGCAAGACCCGGCAAAGAATATTCCGCGCGCTGTGCGTCAGGTGTTCTGGCGGATTCTGCTGTTCTATATTTTCGCCATTTTCGTCATCAGCCTGCTGATTCCCTACACCGATCCGCGTTTGCTGAAAAACGATGTGGGCGATATCGCGGTCAGCCCGTTTACGCTGGTGTTCCAGCACGCAGGCCTGGCGTTTGCCGCCGCGGCCATGAATGCGGTGATTCTGACCGCCGTGCTGTCGGCCGGTAACTCTGGCATGTACGCCTCGACCCGCATGCTCTACACGCTGGCGGTGGAAAACAAGGCGCCGAAGATATTCGCCAGATTGTCCGCCAACGGCGTGCCGCGCAACGCGCTGTATGCCACAACCATTGTCGGCGCGCTGTGCTTCCTGACGTCCATGTTCGGCAAGCAGGACGTCTACCTGTGGCTGCTCAATACCTCCGGCATGACCGGCTTTATTGCCTGGCTGGGTATTGCCATCAGTCACTATCGCTTTCGCAAGGGTTATCAGGCCCAGGGGCGTGATCTGCAGGCGCTGCCGTATCGCTCCGGCTTTTTCCCGTGGGGCCCGATCTTTGCCTTTGCGCTGTGTCTGATCATTACGCTGGGTCAGAACTACCAGGCCTTCCTCAAGGATCAGATCGACTGGATCGGCGTTGCCGCCACCTATATCGGTCTGCCGGTATTTCTGGTGATCTGGCTGGGTTACCGCTTTGCCCGCAAGTCGAAGTTTGTCTCGTACGCCGAGATGAAATTCCCGGATCGCGATCAATAAACCAGCTTGCAAGCGGTGAAACACAACAAAACGGCGCCTTGGGCGCCGTTTTGCGTTGCTTGCGCCAGGCAATGAAACGCCGCGCTGAGTGACAACCCGGATGCGTCCTGGCCCCTGAAAACGGTAAGCTCGGGCTCTCTGTTCACGGCTTGATTGCTTGAGAATCCACATGGTTCGTTTCCAGTTTCTGCCCACCCGCCACGGCGCCCGCATTGCCGAAATCCTGCTCGACACCCCCGGTACGCTTAATGCCCAGAACCTGGCCATGGTGCGCGAGATCCGCACGCAGCTGGAACTGTGGCGTGATGACGCCAGTGTTGTTGCGGTACTGATGCGCGGGGTCGGCGAGAAAGCCTTTTGCGCCGGTGGCGATATCAAGGCGCTGTATTACGCCATGACCGAACCTGGCCGCATCACCGAGGCCGATGATTTCTTTGCCGAGGAATACGCGCTGTGCCGCGAGTTGCATCGCTACCCCAAGCCGGTGCTGGCCTGGGGCAATGGCGTGGTCATGGGCGGGGGTTGGGGTTTACTGGCGGGCGCCAGTCACCGGGTGGTGACGGAGATCAGCGTGCTGGCCATGCCCGAGATCGGCATCGGCCTGTTCCCGGATGTCGGCGCCAGCGACTGGCTGGGCCGCCTCAAGCTCAATGTCGGGCGCATGCTGTTCCTGACTGCATCGCGCCTGAATGCGGCCGATGCCCTGGCGGCTGGCGCTGCAGACTGGGCACTGCCCGCAACAAGCTTTGAGGTATTGCTGCAAGGGCTGGATGAATTGCCCTGGACCGGCCACGGCCAGACCGATGCCGCCATGCTCTCGCAACTACTTGAAGCGCTCTCCAGCGCATTGCCTTGCCCGCTGCCACCGGCCCAGTGGGAGCCAGTCCAGGACCTCGTGGCAGAACTCGTGGCGGGCGACGACCTGTTGCAGATCACGCGACGCATTGCCGCCTGCCAGACTGACAACGTCTGGATTACCCAGGCGCAAAAACAGATGGCCACAGGGTCGCCCAATTCGATCGTGCTGAGCTGGACGCTGGCGCAGCGCGCCCAGGGCATGGATTACGACGCCGTGGTTGCCATGGAAACCCTGGCGGCACGCCACAGTGTGCGGCATGGCGATTTCAGCGAAGGCGTGCGCGCCAGATTGATTGATCGCGACAACCAGCCACGCTGGCAGGACGCGACGGTGGAAGAAGCGCTGGCCCGTGGCGTGACGCGCTGGTTTGATGCGGTATGATGTTCGTCAGTGATATCTGACAAAGGGTGGCCGCAAGCCTGATATAGTTGCCGGATGCAAAAAGTCACAAGATGACTTGAAACTTTTGTTGTATCCCGTCATCTTAATCACTGCGAGTCAACCGCTCGTATCGAATAGAATATGGAGAAGCAAACTATGGATTACACCACCGCCCAATACGGCGGCGCGACGCTCGCCGTCGAACGCAACCGGGTGTTGCGTAACACCTATTTCCTGTTGGCCCTGAGCATGTTGCCCACCGCCGCTGGTGCGTTGCTGGGTATTTCCATGCACTTCGCCATGAGCCCGATGTTTGGCGCCATCGTGTTCCTCGGCGTGAGTTTCGGCATGTTCTTTGCCATCGAAAAAACCAAGAACAGCGCCATGGGCGTTGTGCTGCTGCTGGCCTACACCGGTTTCATGGGTCTGTGGCTGTCGCAAATCCTGCAAGTCGCGCTGCGCTTTGCCAACGGCCCGGCGCTGATCGGTACTGCTGCTGTGGGTACCGCCGCCATCTTCTTCACGCTGGCCGGTATTGCCACCGTGACGAAGAAAGACTTCTCGTTCATGGGGAAATTCCTGTTCGTGGGTCTGGTTGTGCTGATCCTGGCGTCGCTGGCGAACATCTTCTTCCAGGTGCCTGCCGTGTCGCTGGCCATTTCGGCCATCGCCATCCTGATCTTCTCGGCCTACATCCTGATGGACGTCAGCCGCATCGTGAACGGTGGTGAAACCAACTACGTGACCGCCACGCTGCAGTTGTACCTGAACGTGTACAACATCTTCATCAGCCTGTTGAACATCCTGATGGCCCTGTCTGGCAACAACCGCAACTAACGCAGGTTTGCTTTGACAACGCAAAACGCCACCGCGAGGTGGCGTTTTTGTTTTGTCCATGCCCAAAAGGGGAAGTCTTTATAAGGCAAAGCTGACAATACCGGGTATCCTTCACCCATGCGTTTACCCCGATTTCTCCTCCCCTGGCATGCCATGTTGCCCTGGCTGGTGGCCCACGTTGCCATTGGCCTCGTGCTGGTCGCCCTGGCGGGTTACACCTGGCTGGATCAGCGCCAGACCGAAGCTGCCCGCGACATGACCATGGCGCAGGATTTGCTCTGGCAAGAGCAGGGTTTGCGGCTGCATTTGCAGACCAACCAGAACGTGCTGGAAAACCTGGCCTATAGCCTGGCCGCCAACGCCATCGACGATACCGACTTCAACGCCCGTGCTGACGCGTTGATGAAAGACAACCCGGAAATGCAGTCGCTGGAGTTCCTGGATGCCACCGGCCACCGCATGGGCGGTCTGCCGGTGTATAGCTCCCGGCCCAGCAGCCTCGTGGCGCTGGATGACCCGCAAGTCCAGGAAGCCATTGATGGCGCCGCCACGCTGGGTTATGCCGTGTACAGCAACGTCATCATTCGTGACGCGCCGGTGATCGTGCTGGCGGTGCCGTATTACCACGCCTCGGTCTACGGCGGGATCGTGCTGGCCGCGTATTCCCTGCCGGAACTGCTGCGTCTGCGGATTCCCTGGTGGATGATCCAGCGCTATGACCTGGCACTGCTGGATGATCAAGGCCACGTGGTGGCGCCGCTGGATGCAACGGTCATGCCGGGCTCGCAACTGACCCGCACCGTGGGCGTTGATCCGCTGGGGCATGAACTCAAACTGCGCGCCAGCGTGCGCGACAACCCCAAAGCCAGCAGCCAGACCTGGCTCCTGGGGGCGGTGTTCCTGCTGCTGACATTGCTGTGGTGGATGCTGGCCATGCTGCGCCGGCGCATGCTGGAGCGGCAGGCGGCAGAAGTAGCGCTGCGTGATGAGATGGGTTTTCGCTCGGCCATGGAAGACTCGCTGACCACCGGTTTGCGCGCCATGGATCGGGACGGTCGCATTATTTATGTGAACCCGGCGTTCTGTCAGATGGTGGGCTGGAGCGCGTCTGAACTGCTGGGCCATATCCCGCCCATGCCGTACTGGCCGCCCGAAGAACTGGAAAACTGCGCCGCCGCCTACCGCGCCATTCTGGAAGGGCAGACTCCGCAGAATGGCTATCAGTTGCGCTTTATGCGGCGCAACGGCGAACGCTTTGATGTGCGTCTGTATTCTTCGCGCCTGGTCGATGGCCGCGGCGAGTATCGCGGCTGGATGGCCTCGCTGTATGACGTCACGGAAATTCGCCGTGAGCGTGAAGCGCTGGCCGCCTCACGCAAGCAGCTGCTGACGGTGCTGGAAGGGCTGGAAGCGGCGGTATCGGTGACGGATGAACAAAGCGGCCAGTTGCTCTATCGCAATCGTCACCATGATGACCTGTTCCCGCTGCGCGATGAAGCGCCGTGCTGTCTGGTGCCGCTGATTGAAGATCACACCCTGGCCGTGGAAACGCGTGACCCGGTGTCCGGCCGCTGGTTTCATGTCCAGCGCCGGCGTATTGAATGGGTAGACCGGCGTCTGGTCTGGCTGGATATCGTGGCTGACGTCACTGAGGTCCGCCAGTATGCAGAAGACATGCGTCTGCAAAGCGAAAAGCTGCAGCACACCGCCCGCCTGATCAGCATGGGCGAACTGGCCTCCAGCCTTGCGCATGAACTCAATCAGCCGCTGGCAGCCATCAGCAGTTATTCTGCCGCAGCCGAAGACATGCTCAACGCGCCCGTGCCAATGGTGGAAAAAGCCGGCGACGTGCTGGCCCGGATTGGCGGTCAGGCGCGGCGGGCCGGGCAGATCATCCGTGGTATTCGCGATTTTGCCGCCAAGCGCGCGCCGCGCCGCGAGAACTGCGATCTGGCTGAATTGTTATCGGTGCCGGTGCAATTGCTCGAACCTGTGGTGCGCAAGACGCAATCGAAGGTGATTGTAGAGATGCCGGACAACCTGCCCATCTTTCAAGGCGACAGCGTGATGCTGGAACAGGTATTGTTCAACCTGCTCAAGAACGGCATTGAGGCCATGGCCGCCGCAGAGCTGGACGCCCCGCGAGAGATCACCGTGACCGCCAGCGCGACCGAAACCGAACTGGTGATTGCTGTCGCGGATCGCGGCCCTGGTCTGGCCTCGCCGGAGGCGCTGTTCCAGCCGTTTTACACTACCAAACCGGACGGTCTGGGTATTGGCCTCAATATCTGCCGTTCCGTGATCGAACAACACCGCGGCCAGTTAATGGCCGAGGCTAATCCGGGCGGCGGCACCCGCTTTATTTGCCGGCTGCCGCTTGCCATCAGTACCGCCGTGACCGAGGAAACCGAATAATGCGACCGATTGCCATCATCGACGACGATATCGCCGTAAGAGATGCGTTGACCCTGCTGTTTGAAACCCGCAGCTGGCCTGCCATTGCATTTGATTCCGCCGAGAGCTTCCTGGCTGAAGCCGGCCCGGCCGATTTCAGTTGCATGGTGCTGGATGTGCGCATGACCGGCATGAGTGGTCTGGAGTTGTTCAACAAGATCAAAACGGCCGAATACCTGCCGCCGGTGATTTTCCTGACCGGCCACGGTGACGTGGCCATGGCGGTTGCTGCCGTCAAGGAAGGCGCGACCGACTTCCTGGAAAAGCCGTGCGACAACCGCGTGCTGGTCAGCAAGATCCAGGCTTATCTGGAACAGGACGAAGCCCTGCGCGGTGAGTGGGAAGCCCGGCAGTCGTTGTCGGACCAGCTTGATGCCCTGACCCCGCGTGAGCGTGAAGTGCTGCGCGAATTGCTGGCTGGCAAGCTGAACAAGCAGATTGCCGACGCGCTGGCGATCAGTATCAAAACCGTCGAAGTGCACCGCGCGCGAATCTACACCAAGCTGCATGTGCGCTCTGCGGTAGAACTGGCCGCGCTGCTCAAGGATGTGCCGTTGAGCGCCATCAGCGGCAAGGAGCCTTCTGCCCACTAAGGGCCGATGCTGATCCAGGCACTACGCATAAAAAAAGACCTGCATTGCAGGTCTTTTTTTGTAGGTGGCCAGACGCCGGTCAGGACGATGCCTTGGTCTTGGCTGGCTTGGTCGGTTTCGGGGTCGGCGGCGCCTTGGCGCCGGCCGGGGCCTTGGCCGCAACAGGGGCTGCACCCGGGGTGGTGGCACCGCTCACGGCGATGTCAGCCTTGATCTTGTTGTAAGTGCCTTCCTTGATCCCGGACACTTTCATGATATCTTCCGGGGTCTTGAACGGGCCGTTCTTGGTGCGATAGTCGATGATGGCCTGAGCTTTGGACGGGCCGATGCCGGAGAGGCTTTCCAACTGGTCCTGCGAGGCGGTGTTGATGTTCACCACGGCCAATGCCGAGCCCATGATCAGAAACATGCCAAGCAATGCGACAAACCACTTTTTCATTGGAATACTCCTTGCGGTGTATGGCGGATGGAAGAACGCGTTACCGTCCAAGTTGTAGCACATGGCGGCGTGTGATGCCGCCCGTATGCTGCATGAACCGTTAGTCACTTGTCAGCTTGAAGCAGGTTTATGTTTGATTTAACTCCAAACCAGTCCGTCGAGCACTACGAAAACTTCCCCGTAGGCTCCATCCTGTTGCCCAGGCGCTTTCGCAAGCCGGTGGCGAGCATTTATCACTTTGCCCGCCACGCGGATGACATTGCCGATGAAGGCGATGCGACCCCGGCAGAGCGCCTTGCCGGGCTGGCGGCCTGCCGCGAAGAACTGGCGCGCATTGAGCAAGGCCAGACCCCGTTGACCGCGCGTTACCAGGCGCTGGCCGTCACGGTGCGTGAATACGGCGTGCCTTTGTCATTGTGTGGGGATTTGCTGACCGCGTTTGAACAAGACGTGGTCAAGACGCGCTACGCCGATTTTGGCGAGGTCGTGCAGTACTGCCGGCACTCGGCCAACCCGGTCGGGCGCATTTTGCTGTACATCTTTGGCGCGGCGACACCGACCAATCTGGCGCAGTCAGATGGCATCTGCACGGCGTTGCAGCTGATCAATTTCTGGCAAGACGTTGCGGTGGACTGGCAGAAAGACCGGGTTTATATCCCGCAGGCAGATCTGGAACGCTTCTGCGTGACCGAGTCGCAGATTGCCGCCGGCAAGGTCGATGCCAACTGGCGGCAGCTCATGGCCTTCCAGGTTGATCGCACCCAGCGCATGCTCAAGGGTGGCGCGCCACTGGCGGTGACCTTGCCTGGCCGGGTAGGGCTGGAATTGCGCCTGACCGTGCTGGGCGGCGATGCCATTCTGGAAAAGCTCAAACAGGTCGGCCATGACATGTTTGCGCATCGCCCGACGCTGGGCGCGGGCGACTGGCCGCGCCTGATGTGGCGCGCATTACGCAAGAAATAACCGGGTTTATTCGTCGATCAGGTTATCGAGCGTGACCGGATCGCTGGCGTCCTCAGCACGGGGTGCGCTGGCGGTTGCGCTGGCATTGGCAGGTTTGCTGGCGGTGACAGCACGTGGCGTGCTTTGCGGTTTTTTGGCCGGGGGCAGGTAGAGCGGACCCTTGAAGCCGCAGGCGGCCAGGGAAACCAGCGCAAGACATGCTAACAGTGCGCGCATGAGAAGGAGCTTTGGTGGCAAAATCGCGATATTACCACGCTCGAAGAACGCCATGACTGAAACCGAATTCCTGAATGTGTCCGATGCGATCCTGGATCGGATCGAAGCTGCCTGCGACGATGCCGCCGCCGATATCGACCCGCACCGTCAGGGCAACGTGCTGGAACTGGAGTTTGAAGACGGCAGCAAGATCATCGTGAACCGCCACGCTGCCAACCAGGAGTTGTGGATCGCGGCCCGCCACGGCGGTTTTCACTATCGCCTGCAAGATGGTCAGTGGCGCAGCACGCGTGAAGAAGGCGAGTTTTTTGCCGATCTGGCCCACGCCATTACCTTGCACGGCGGCGAACCTTTTTCTTTTGCCGGATAAACCGTAAAAAAGCGGCTTTTGCCTGCCAGCGCGCCCTGCTAGCCTTGTCTGCATGACCACAACACGCCCGCATCGCCCCACTTTTCGCAAGTATATGCTGGCGCTTTGGCTGGGTGCGGCGCTAGCGCTGCCGGCGCACGCGGATAACACCGATCTGCCCAATCTGGGCGAGGACTCCCGGCAGGGGATGACGCCCAGCCAGGAGCACCAGGTGGGCGAATCGGCCATGCTGGAAATCCGGCGCAGCGGCGACATGCTGCTGGACCCGGAACTGGTGGCGTATATCAACCAGCTTGGCGGGCGCCTGGTGCAGGCCAATGGCACCGCAATTCCGTTCACCTTTTTTGTCATCCGCGACGGCGAGGTCAACGCGTTTGCGCTGCCGGGCGGGTTTGTGGGCGTCTATAGCGGCCTGATTGCCACCACGCAGCACGAGTCTGAACTTGCGGCGGTGATGGCGCATGAAATCTCCCACGTAACCCAGCACCACCTGGCCCGCATGATTGATGCCCAGCGCATGGCGCCGTGGTTGACGCTGGCCGCCATGGGTCTGGCCATTCTGGCGGCCCATGGGGGTAATGGCGATATTGGCATGGCCGCGGCGGCGGCGACCTCGGGTTACGTGATCCAGCGGCAACTGGATTTCACCTACGCCTATGAACAAGAAGCAGACCGGGTCGGGATGCAGACGCTGATTGCCTCCGGCTTTGACCCGTACGCCATGCCGATTTTCTTCGGGCGTCTGCAAAAGGCCAATCGGTTACTGGAAGGCAATGCGCCAGAGTTTTTGCGTACGCACCCGGTAACCTACAAGCGGATCGCCGATGCCGAAGAGCGGCTGAATAATGTGCAATACAAGCAGATTCCGGATTCGGCGGACTATCTGTTCATGCGTGAACGCGCCATTGTGCTGCAGTCGACCGACATCAAAGCCCTGGTGCAGCGTTATCGGGGCACGCTGGCCGACAAGCGCTATGGCAATCTGAGCGCGCAACTGTACGGGCTGGCGCTGGCCCAGTACACCGCACGTGATCTGGCGGGCGCATGGCAGAGTCTGCAAAAGGCGAACCAGGCCTACGGCGACGAAGCGTCGCACCCGTCGCTGGCGTATCTGGCGGGTTCAATCCGGCTGGCAGAGGGGCACTTTGATGAGGCGCTCAAACTGTTCCGTGATGGCGAGGCGCGTTTTCCGTCCAGCCGGGCGCTGGTTTACGGCGAAGTCGATACGCTGATTGCGGCCCGACGTTACGACGACGCGCTCAAGCTGGCGCAGCAATACGCGGCGGTGTACCCGTCTGATGCGACGTTCTATCAGCGGCAATCGCAGATCTACACCGCCCAGGGCAAGCTGCAACTGCAGCATGTGGCGCAGGGCGAGTACTATGCGCGGCTGCATGAGTACACGGCCGCCATCCAGCAACTGGAAATCGCCCAGCGCCAACCCGGGGACGATTTCTATCAACTGTCCGGGATTGACGCGCGGCTGAAGGAACTTCAGCGCCTGATGAGCGATCAGAAGGACGTCAAAACGCCGTGACTGCGGTCAGCCGCCTTGTTTCGGCAGCTTATTGCGCAATATATCCAGATAGATGGCCGGATCAGGCGGCAGGCCGTAGCGTTGTGCCTGCCACAGCATTTCACCCAGGCCTTCCATCATCAGGTGCTGGGCATCGTGTTCGTTGCCCGCCACCTTGCACAACTCGCCAAACAACGCGCGAATGCCGAAGGGTTGATCGATGGAGATCTGCTCTTCAATGGCCAGGTGCATGCTCACATGCAAGAACGGATTGGTTTCGCCGTATTCCACCGGCCAGTCCTGATCCAGATAATCCGGGGTCAGGAACTGGTGATATTCCGGGTGGCGCATCAGCACCGCGGCGGTCATTTTTTCCAGATCGGTCATCGGCACTTTGCCGTGGCTGCCGTGTTTACGCCAGGACTCGATCAGGAAGTGGCGCGCTTCATCGCGTGAGGGATTAAACAGCATCAGGATTCAGGCTTTTGCAGTTTCAGGTTTTCAACAACAAGTGACTGGGCAAACCGGCCGCATCAACGCAGGCAGGTTTTTTCAGTCGCGACAGACCGGATTGTCGCCTGGCAGGGCACAGGCGCAAAGCAAATTCCGGCAAACAGTACGGAGTAACCAGCATGACCCGCAGTCTTTATGAAATTCACGTCAATGACATCCTGGGCAACGATATCGCCATGGAGCGCTATCGCGGCAAGGTGCTGCTGGTTGTCAATGTGGCCAGTCGTTGCGGGTTCACTCCTCAATATGAGGGCTTGCAGGCGCTTTACCAGCGCTATGCTGATCGCGGCCTTGAGGTACTGGGTTTTCCGTGCAACCAGTTTGGCGCGCAAGAGCCCGGTTCGGAACCGGAAATCCAGGAGTTCTGCAGTACCAGTTTCGGCGTCCGGTTTCCGCTGTTTGCCAAGATCGACGTCAACGGCTCGGCCGCGCATCCGCTGTATCAGTTCCTCAAGTCAGAGCAGACCGGCTTGCTGGGGATTGAGGCCATCAAGTGGAACTTCACCAAGTTCCTGGTCGATCGCGAAGGCAATGTGGTGGGGCGTTACGCGCCAACCACCACGCCGGAAGCACTGATCAAAGATATTGAAAAATTGTTGTAACACAACCGGTTTGGGGCGGATGTCGTTGATCGTAAAGGCTTTAGCACTATTGTGATAGCACCTGGGGGCAAGGTGAGGGGCCCAGCCTAACGCATTGATCTGTTGAAGCAAAAAGCAAACCAGGGTAGAATCCGTCAAATTTTGTACAGAAAACGGGCCAGGGCAACCTGTCCCGTTTTTCTACGTCCGGGGAGCCTGAAAAGAGCCCGTGAACCCCGCCCCTGACTGGCCGGGTGCGGCGGCTTTTTTCAACCCCGCACCGATTCCCCTCAATTGCGGGCGCAACGCCCAGGAGCCGCCAGTGTCCAAACCAGCTTTACTTGCGCTTGCCGACGGCACCCTGTTTCACGGTACTTCCATCGGCGCTGATGGTGAAACCATTGGCGAGGTGGTATTCAATACCGCGATCACCGGTTACCAGGAAATCCTGACCGATCCGTCTTACTGCCGCCAGATTGTTACCCTGACCTATCCGCACATCGGCAATTACGGTGTGAACCCGGAAGATGCCGAAAGCCGTGGCGTTTTCGCCGCCGGTCTGATCATCCGTGATCTGCCGCTGCTGCATTCCAACTTCCGCGCGTCGATGAGTCTTGGCGAGTATCTCGTCAAACACAACGTCGTGGCCATTGCCGATATCGACACCCGCAAGCTGACCCGTATCCTGCGTGAGAAGGGTGCTCAGCCGGGCTGTATCGTCTCGGGCGACAACATTGATGCCGCCGCTGCCGTTGAAAAGGCCAAATCCTTCGGCTCCATGGCCGGGCAGGATCTGGCCAAGGTCGTCAGCGCCGCCGAGCGCTACGAGTGGACTACCGCCGAGTGGAAGCTGGGCGTGGGTTACACCGTGCAGTCCAACCCGAAATTCAAGGTTGTGGCGTACGACTTCGGCGTGAAACACAACATTCTGCGCATGCTGGCTGAACGCGGTTGCGAGCTGACCGTGGTGCCGGCGCAAACCCCGGCGGCCGATGTGCTGGCCATGAACCCGGATGGTGTGTTCCTCTCCAACGGCCCTGGCGATCCGGAACCGTGTGACTACGCCATTGAGGCGATCCAGGTGTTCCTGGAAAAACGCATTCCGACGTTTGGCATCTGTCTGGGTCATCAGTTGCTGGGTCTGGCTGCCGGTGGCAAAACCAGCAAGATGAAGTTTGGTCACCACGGCGCCAACCACCCGGTGCAGGATCTGGATACCGGTCACGTGATGATCACCAGCCAGAACCACGGCTTCCAGGTGGACGAATCCAGCCTGCCAGGCAATGTGCGGATTACGCACCGTTCGCTGTTCGATGGCACCGTTCAGGGTATCGCACTGACTGACCGTCCGGCCTTCAGCTTCCAGGGTCACCCTGAAGCCAGCCCGGGCCCGCACGATGTGGCGTACCTGTTCGACCGCTTTATTGCGTCTATGAGCAAGGCGTGAGGCGTTAGGCGCGAGGTGTAAACCTTGCGTCTTGCGGCTCGTGTTTTCTCTCCCAATAAAATTTGAATGAAAGTGGTGCGGCGGGTGCTGAGTGATCTTCACCTCACTGCTCCCGCCTCACTCCTCACAGGCAAAGCCAATGCCCAAACGTACAGACATTAAAAGCATTCTCATCATCGGCGCCGGCCCGATCGTCATCGGCCAGGCGTGCGAGTTCGATTACTCCGGCGCGCAGGCCTGCAAGGCGCTGCGTGAAGAGGGTTACAAGGTCATCCTGGTCAACAGCAATCCGGCCACGATCATGACTGACCCGAACATGGCCGATGTGACCTACATCGAGCCGATCACCTGGCAGATGGTCGAAAAGATCATCGACAAGGAACGCCCGGATGCGATCCTGCCGACCATGGGTGGCCAGACCGCGCTGAACTGCGCGCTGGACCTGTGGCGCAATGGCGTGCTCGACAAATACAAGGTCGAGCTGATCGGTGCTACACCGGAAGCCATCGACAAGGCTGAAGACCGCCAGAAGTTCAAGGCGGCCATGGACAAGATCGGTCTGGGTTCTGCCCGTTCCGCCATTGCCCATACCATGGAAGAAGCGCTGGCCGCCCAGGTCAACATCGGCTTCCCGGCGATTATCCGCCCGTCGTTCACCATGGGTGGTTCGGGCGGCGGTATTGCCTACAACATCCAGGAATTCATTGAAATCTGCACGCGCGGTCTGGATCTGTCTCCGACCAAAGAGCTGCTGATTGAAGAATCGCTGCTGGGCTGGAAAGAATACGAGATGGAAGTCGTGCGTGACCGCGCCGACAACTGCATCATCGTGTGTTCCATCGAAAACCTGGACCCGATGGGTGTGCATACCGGTGACTCGATCACCGTGGCCCCGGCCCAGACGCTGACCGACAAGGAATACCAGATCATGCGTAATGCATCGATCGCGGTATTGCGTGAGATCGGTGTGGATACCGGCGGCTCCAACGTGCAGTTCTCGGTGAACCCGCAAGATGGCCGTCTGATCGTCATTGAAATGAACCCGCGCGTGTCGCGCTCTTCCGCGCTGGCATCCAAGGCCACCGGCTTCCCGATCGCCAAGATCGCCGCCAAGCTGGCTGTGGGTTACACGCTGGACGAACTGAAGAACGAAATCACCGGTGGCAAGACCCCGGCCTCGTTCGAACCGTCGATTGACTACGTTGTTACCAAGATCCCGCGCTTTGCGTTCGAGAAATTCCCGCAGGCCAATGATCGCCTGACCACGCAGATGAAGTCGGTGGGTGAAGTGATGGCCATCGGCCGCACCCAGCAAGAATCGCTGCAAAAGGCGTTGCGTGGCCTTGAAACCGGCATGTCCGGCTTTGACGAGATCACCACCGACCGCGCGAAGATCGAATCTGAAATTGCCTCGCCGGGCCCGGAACGTCTGTGGTACGTGGCGGACGCTTTCCGCATCGGCATGAGCCTGGATGAAGTCCACAATCTGTCGAAGATTGATCCGTGGTTCCTGGTGCAGATTGAAGACCTGCTCAAGGACGAAGCGGCGCTCAAGACCCGCACGCTGGAAAGCCTGACCGCCGCTGACCTGCGCAAACTCAAGCGCAAGGGCTTCTCGGATCGTCGTATCGGTGCGCTGCTGGGTACCGACCAGAACGCCGTGCGCCGTGCGCGTCACGCCGCTGGCGTGCGCCCGATCTACAAGCGTGTGGATACCTGCGCGGCCGAGTTCGCGACCAACACCGCTTATATGTATTCCAGCTACGACGAGGAATGCGAAGCCGCACCGACCAACAACAAGAAGGTCATGGTGCTGGGTGGCGGCCCGAACCGTATCGGTCAGGGTATCGAGTTTGACTACTGCTGCGTACACGCCGCACTGGCGCTGCGCGAAGATGGTTACGAGACCATCATGGTCAACTGCAACCCGGAAACCGTGTCGACCGACTATGACACCTCCGATCGCCTGTATTTCGAACCGCTGACGCTGGAAGACGTGCTGGAAATCGTCGCGGTTGAAAAGCCGTACGGCGTGATCGTGCAATACGGTGGCCAGACCCCGCTGAAACTGGCGCGCGCGCTGGAAGCCAACGGTGTGCCGATTGTCGGTACCAGCCCGGACATGATCGATGCTGCCGAAGACCGCGAGCGTTTCCAGAAGCTGCTGCAGGATCTGGGTCTGCGTCAGCCGCCGAACGCCACTGCGCGTAATGAAAAAGATGCGCTGGTGCTGGCTGCCAAGCTGGGCTATCCGTTGGTGGTGCGTCCGTCTTACGTGCTGGGCGGCCGTGCCATGCAGATCGTGCATTCGGAAGACGACCTGACCCGCTACATGCGTGAAGCCGTGAAGGTGTCCAACGACAGCCCGGTGCTGCTGGACCGCTTCCTGAACGACGCCATCGAAGTTGACGTGGATGCGCTGTCTGACGGCGAAGACGTGCTGATTGGCGGCATCATGGAACACATCGAACAAGCTGGCGTGCACTCTGGTGACTCCGCTTGCTCGCTGCCGCCGTACTCGCTCTCCAAAGAATTGCAGGATGAACTGCGTCGTCAGACCGTGGCCATGGCCCGCGCGCTGAACGTGATCGGCCTGATGAATGTGCAGTTTGCCATTCAGGGCAAGGGCGATGAAGCCAAGGTGTTCGTGCTGGAAGTGAACCCGCGCGCTTCGCGTACCGTGCCGTACGTCTCCAAGGCCACCAGCCTGCCGCTGGCCAAGATCGCCGCGCGTTGCATGGTCGGTCAGACACTCAAGAGCCAGGGTGTGACGGAAGAAGTGATTCCGCCGTACTACTCGGTCAAGGAAGCCGTGTTCCCGTTCGTGAAATTCCCGGGCGTGGATACCATCCTGGGCCCGGAAATGAAGTCGACCGGTGAAGTCATGGGCGTGGGCGAAACCTTTGCCGAAGCCTTTGTGAAGTCGCAACTGGCGGCCAGCATCGTGCTGCCGCAATCGGGCAGCGTGTTCATCTCGGTCAAGGACGGCGACAAGGCCGTGGCGATCGAATGCGCCCGCGTGCTGGTTGATCTGGGCTTCAAGATTGTGGCGACCAAGGGCACCGCAACTGCGCTGGAAGAAGCCGGCGTGGCCGTGACGCATGTGAACAAGGTCACCGAAGGCCGTCCGCACATTGTCGACATGATCGTGAACGGCGATATCGCCATGGTCGTCAATACCGTGGAAGAGCGTCGCCAGGCCATTCAGGACAGCTACTCCATCCGTCACGAATCGCTCAAGGCCAAGCTGCCGGTATTCACCACCGTCGCTGGCGCCCGTGCTGCCTGCATCGGCATGCGCGATCTTGGCGAGGTCAAGGTTTACGATGTGCAGGGCTTGCATCGTCAACTTAAAGCCTGATACCTTAGAGCCTGAAACGACAACAACCGCCGCCCTGCTTGGGGCGGCGGTTGTGCTTTTATAGTCTCCCGACCTGCTGTACAGGCGGCGCTTGCGCATTGCGTTTTCATCCACTGCCCGACATCTTCATGTACCGACGTACATGCCGGTGTTTGCGCTGCGGGTGCAGACACACTGCTTTGGCACTGCCGCACAACAGGCCAGGATAGTTGATTTGTCTTGTCCGGCCAGGGAAACAGCCGGGCCGCAGGAGAACAAGAAATGATCAAGATCCCGCTGACCGTTGTCGGTGCGGAAAAGCTCAAGGCGGAACTGCAACAACTGAAGAGTGTTGCCCGTCCGGAAGTGATCGCAGCCATCGCCGAAGCCCGTTCGCACGGTGATCTGTCTGAAAACGCCGAATACGATGCCGCCAAGGAAAAGCAATCCTTCGTTGAAGGCCGTATTGCAGAGCTGGAAGGCAAGCTGTCCAACTCGCAAGTGATTGATCCCGCCTCGCTGGCCGTCACCGCCGAAGGCCGCGTGGTATTTGGCGCGACCGTGGAACTGGAAGACCTGGAAGCAGGCAGCCAGGTGACCTATCAGATCGTGGGCGATGACGAAGCCAACCTGAAAGACGGCAAGATTTCCGTATCCAGCCCGATCGCCCGTGCGCTGATTGGCAAGTATGCCGGCGACGTGGCCGAAGTGGTCGCACCGGGTGGCATCCGCGAATACGAAGTGCTGGATGTGAAATACGTGTGAGTGCGAGGTGTGAGGGGAGAGCTGTAACAGCTCCCTTCGCGCCGCACTGCCAACGTCTTTGCGCCTCACCCCTAACCCCTCACTCCTCACACAATAATGGGCAACGGACTCAAGAACGTTCTGACGGTTTTGTGGATTGGCGGCTTGTGGATTGTCGGCATGCTGGTCTTGCCGGTGCTGTTTTTGTCGCTGGACAACAACCACGGTCTGGCTGCGGTGCTCTCGGCCAAAATTCTGCATGCCATGGGCTGGCTGGGGATTGTGGCGGGGTTGTACTTGCTGGTTTACCGCGTCTGGTTTGATGGCCTGCGTGCGTTTCAGACCGGCCCGTTCTGGCTGCTGATCGGCATGCTGGTCTGCACGCTGGTGAACCAGTTTGCGATCTTTCCGATTCTGGCCGGTGTGAAATCCACATTGAGCGAGAGCGCGGTCGGGGTGTTTGGTGGTGGCTTTGCCAACTGGCATACCATTTCCACTGCCATTTATGCCTTGCAGGCTTTGTTCGGCCTCTTGTACGTTTGGCATATGGATGGCAAATAAGCCGCAGCGTGCAGGCTGACGCTGATAAAACAAAAGGCCCGCTTTGATCGCGGGCCTTTGTGCTGGCAGGGTAGGGGCTTAGCCCTTTTTTGCCTTTTTCGGCTTGGGCAGTTCAATGCGTGAACGATCGGCATCGCCCTGGCGATAGATGATCAACAGCTTGCCCAGATGTTGTACCGGGCTGGCAGACAGTTCGGCGCAGATTTGTTCCATGTACTGGGTGCGCGCTTCGCGATCGTCGCCCAGTACGCGAATCTTGATGAGCTCATGCGCATCCAGATTCACGGCGATTTCACGGATCACTGCATCGGTCAGGCCGTTGTTGCCGATCATGACGACCGGATTAAGATGATGGGCGAGGCCGCGCAGATAGCGGCGCTGATCCGAATCAAGTTCCATTTTGTATTTAAAACCTCTTTTAATACCTTGAATAAACAGGCGATTGTACCGGATGGCACGCTCTAAAACCAGCAACGCGTGGTTGCAGGAACATGTGAACGATCACTACGTTCATATGGCACAAAAGGATGGATACCGCGCGCGCGCAGCATATAAGTTGCTGGAAATAAACGAAAAAGACCATCTTATCAAACCCGGCATGTGGGTGGCTGACCTTGGTGCGGCACCGGGTAGCTGGTCGCAGGTGGCGGCAAAACTGGTGGGTGACAAGGGCCGCGTGTTTGCGCTCGATATCCTGGAAATGCCATTTATTCCGGGTGTGGATTTCATTCAGGGCGACTTTCGGGAAGAATCTGTCCTTAAAACCTTCACCGATTTGCTTGAAGAGCGTGAAGTAGACCTTGTGATTTGCGATATGGCCCCAAATATCACTGGGAATGCCGTGACCGATCAGGCCCGCTCAATGTACCTGTGTGAGCTGGCGCTGGAGTTTGCACAAAATCATTTGAAACCTGGCGGGCATTTTCTGGTCAAGGTATTCCAGGGTTATGGCTATAACGAATACATGACGGCCATGCGTGACACTTTTGCCACAGTGACCACACGTAAACCGAAAGCTTCGCGCGACCGTAGCGCGGAAATGTACTTGCTTGGCAAGCAAAAAAAGGTTTGAGCAGTTAGAATTGACGCTGTGCATCAAGCATTTATGCAGCTGGAGCAAGGATGCGCACTTGCGTTTATCCCGCTGTACTACCCGGTTAAAGGGCTTGGGAAATGAATAATCTCGGTAAGAATATCGCCATCTGGCTGATTATCGGTCTGGTTCTGATGACGGTTTTCAATCAGTTCACCAAACGGCAGGACACGGTCGGCCAGGTGCCGTACTCGCAGTTCATGTCGAATGTTGAAGCGGACCGCGTTGCCTCGGTAGAGATCGAAGGCAACATGCTGCGTGGCCAGTGGTTGCGCGGCAAGCTCAATGACGGTTCGGCCTTCTCTACCTATGCGCCGTTTGACTTCCGCCTGGTCGACACCCTGATCAAGCACAACGTCAAGTTCTCGGCCAAGGCAGAAGAAGAGCAAGGTTTCCTGACCCAGCTGTTCATTTCCTGGTTCCCGATGCTGCTGCTCATCGGCGTGTGGGTTTTCTTCATGCGACAGATGCAGGGCGGTGGCAAGGGCGGCGCGTTCAGCTTTGGCAAATCGCGCGCCCGCATGCTGGATGAATCCAACAACTCGGTCACGTTTGCTGACGTGGCCGGTTGCGATGAAGCCAAGGAAGAAGTCGCCGAAATCGTCGACTACCTGCGTGACCCGACCAAATACCAGAGCCTGGGCGGCCGCATGCCGCGCGGTATCCTGATGGTGGGCTCGCCCGGTACCGGTAAGACCCTGCTGGCCAAGGCCATTGCAGGCGAAGCCAAGGTGCCGTTCTTCTCGATCTCCGGTTCTGACTTTGTCGAAATGTTCGTCGGCGTGGGCGCGGCCCGCGTGCGTGACATGTTCGAGAACGCCAAGAAGAATGCCCCGTGCATTATCTTCATCGATGAAATCGACGCGGTTGGCCGCCAGCGTGGCGCCGGCATGGGCGGCGGTAACGATGAACGCGAACAAACCCTCAACCAGATGCTGGTCGAGATGGATGGTTTTGAAGGCAACTCCGGCGTGATCGTGATTGCTGCGACCAACCGTCCGGACGTGCTGGACCCCGCGCTGCTGCGTCCGGGCCGCTTTGACCGTCAGGTGGTGGTGTCGCTGCCGGATATCCGTGGCCGTGAACAGATTCTGGGCGTGCACATGCGCAAGGTGCCGATCTCCAACGACGTGGAGCCCAATGTGCTGGCCCGCGGTACGCCAGGTTTCTCTGGTGCGGATCTGGCTAACCTTGTGAACGAAGCCGCCTTGTTTGCAGCCCGCCGCAACAAGCGCCTGGTTGACATGGAAGATTTCGAGTCCGCCAAGGACAAGATCATGATGGGCGCGGAACGCCGCACCATGGTGATGTCGGAAGAAGAAAAGAAGAACACCGCGTACCACGAATCCGGTCACGCTGTGGTCGCCAAACTGCTGCCCAAGTCTGATCCAGTGCACAAGGTCACCATTATCCCGCGCGGCCGTGCGCTGGGTGTGACCATGCAACTGCCGGAAGAAGACCGTTACGCTTATGACCGCCAGTACCTGCTGAACCGCATCGCCATCCTGTTTGGTGGCCGGATCGCAGAAGAGGTGTTCATGAATCAGATGACCACCGGCGCTTCCAACGACTTTGAGCGTGCCACGCAAATGGCCCGCGACATGGTGACCCGCTACGGTATGAGCGACAAGCTGGGCCCGATGGTGTACGGCGAGAACGAAGGTGAAGTGTTCCTCGGTCGTTCGGTGACGACGCACAAGAGCGTGTCCGAAAGCACCATGCAGCAAGTCGATGCGGAAATCCGCCGCATTATCGATGAGCAGTACGCCCTGGCGCGCAATCTGCTGGAAACCAACCGCGACAAGGTCGAAGCCATGACCAAGGCGTTGCTGGATTGGGAAACCATCGATATCGACCAGATCAACGACATCATGGATGGCCGCGATCCGCGTCCGCCGAAGTCGCCGCCGACCAAGCCGGCATCGCCGTCCGGTGATCGCCCCAGCGGTGATGCGCCGGCAGCAACGACCACCCCGGCTACCGAAGCCTGATCAACGTTACGCCATGAAAAGGCGGCCATGTGAGTGGCCGCCTTTTTCTTATCGTCTTTCGCGCAGCAATGCGCCCAGGTTCTACCGGAGTACCCATGGATACCTTGCAATGCGGCCGCTTTCAACTCAGCCTCGCCCGGCCTCTTGTGATGGGGATTCTCAATGTCACCCCTGATTCGTTCTCTGACGGCGGTAATTTTGATACCGCATCCAAGGCTGTTGCCCACGCCGAAATGATGGTGAAAGAGGGCGCCGATATCATCGACATTGGCGGTGAGTCCACCCGCCCGGGCGCGGGGGATGTCAGCATTGAAGATGAAATCGCCCGCGTCGTGCCGGTGATTGCCGCGCTCAAATCGCTGAATGTCCCGCTGTCGATCGATACCCGCCGCCCGGCCGTGATGCTGGCTGCGCTTGAAGCCGGCGTGGATCTGATCAACGACATTGCCGCGCTGGAAGGCGACGGTGCCTTGCAGGTGGCCACGCGCAACAATGTGGCAGTTTGTCTGATGCATATGAAGGGCGAACCGCGCACCATGCAGACTGCGCCGCATTACGACGACGTGGTGGGCGAGGTCACGCAGTATCTGGCCGCGCGCCGTGACGAGGCGTTGCGGGTCGGCATCGCGCGTGAGCGTATCCTGCTCGATCCGGGTTTTGGTTTTGGCAAGAATCTGGAACACAACGCCGCCTTGTTCCGGGCCATGCCCCAGATGATTGAAACCCTGGCCTGTCCGTTCCTGATCGGCGTGTCGCGCAAGTCCATGCTGGGCCAGATTACGGGGCGACCGGTGAGCGAGCGTGCCGTGGCCAGCGCCGCTGCGGCCATGCTGGCAGCGCAAAAGGGTGCCGCCATCGTGCGGGTGCATGATGTGCGGGAAACTGTGGATGCGTTGAAAACGCTGCACGCCCTACAATGACAACAGTTTTTTCTTTGATTTCGTTTTACTTTCAGGATTGATCAATGGGACGCAAGTACTTCGGAACGGATGGTGTACGCGGACTGGTCGGTGAGCATCCGATCACGCCGGAATTTGCCATGAAGCTGGGTTACGCCGCAGGTCGCGTACTGGCTACAGCAGAACGTCGCCAGAACGGTGAGCATGCGTCGGTATTGATCGGTAAAGACACGCGGATTTCTGGCTATATGCTGGAGGCGGCGCTGCAGGCCGGTCTGAACGCGGCGGGCGTGGATGTACACCTGACCGGGCCGCTGCCGACCCCGGGTGTGGCCTACCTGACCCGTGCGCTGCGCTTGTCGGCAGGCGTGGTGATTTCCGCCTCGCACAATCCGTATTACGACAACGGTATCAAGTTCTTTGGCGCTGGCGGCAAGAAGCTGCCAGATGAAGTCGAGCAAGCCATTGAAGAAGCCATTGATGACGCACAACCCTGCGTCGGCTCCAAGACCATGGGCCGTGCCTGGCGCGTGGGCGATGCATCGGGCCGTTACATCGAATTCTGCAAATCCACCTTCCCGAACGAACTGGACCTGCGCGGCCTGCGTCTGGTGATTGATTGCGCGCACGGCGCAACCTATCAGGTGGCGCCGCACGTGTTCCATGAACTGGGCGCGGAAGTCATCACCATTGGCGACAAGCCCAATGGCTTTAACATCAATGAAAACTGCGGTGCGACGCACGTTGATCTGCTGCGCAAGACCGTGCTGGCCGAAGGCGCGGATTACGGGATCGCACTGGATGGCGACGGCGACCGGTTGATCATGGTCGATGGCGACGGTTCGGTGATCGACGGCGATCTGCTGATCTACGTGCTGGCACGCTATCGCGCTGAGCGCGGCACCCTGCGTGGTGGTGTGGTCGGTACCCTGATGACCAATCTGGGCGTGGAAAACGGCCTTAAAGCGGCCGGAATCGCTTTTGAACGCGCCAAGGTGGGTGACCGCTATGTGCTGGAGCGTTTGCAGGAAAACGGCTGGTTGCTGGGTGGCGAAGGTTCCGGCCACATTCTGAGCCTGGATCGTCACACTACCGGCGACGGGATTGTCTCGGCATTGCAGGTGCTCGAAGCGCTGATCGAACAAGGCAAGCCGCTGTCGACCTTCCGGGATGAGCTGCAACTGTCGACCCAGGTGCTCAAGAACGTGCGCATCAACAAGGGGTTCAATATTGGCGGTTCGCCTTCTATTGCCGAGTCGGTCAAGAAAGCCGAAGCGGCGATGGGCTCGCAAGGCCGCGTACTGCTGCGCCCGTCGGGCACCGAGCCGCTGGTTCGCGTGATGGTCGAGCACGTTGATCCGGCGCAGGCAGAGAAATGGGCCGAGTCGATTGCCTCTGTGGTTACCGCCGAAGCCAGCGCCGAATAACCTGGTTGTCTGGCTGCGCAAAAAAGCCCGCTTCGGCGGGCTTTTGCATGGGCGTCAGCCAATAACTACCGTGCGGCACCATAAAAAAACCCGCGAAGTTCGCGGGTTTTTTGTTCACGGCGGGGCAGGGCGCTTAGCCGAACTTGCCGGTGATGTAGTCTTCGGTCGCCTTCTTGGTCGGCGTGGTGAAGATGGTGTCGGTTTCGCCCACTTCCACCAGCTCGCCCAGGTACATATAGGCGGTGTAGTCAGACACGCGCGCGGCCTGTTGCATGTTGTGGGTCACGATGGCGATGGTGTAATCGCGCTTGAGTTCGTGCACCAGTTCTTCAATGTGCGCGGTAGAGATCGGGTCCAGGGCGGAAGTCGGTTCGTCCAGCAGCAGCACTTCCGGCTTCACGGCGATGGCGCGGGCGATACACAGACGCTGTTGCTGACCGCCCGACAGGCCAAGGCCAGACTGGCGCAGCTTGTCTTTGGCTTCATTCCACAGTGCCGCCTTGGACAGTGCCCATTCCACACGGTCATCCATCTCGGACTTGGACAGGCTTTCGTACAGCTTCACACCAAAGGCGATGTTGTCATAGATCGACATCGGGAACGGTGTCGGCTTCTGGAACACCATGCCTACCTTGGCGCGCAGCATGTTCAGGTCAACGCCGCGTTCCAGGATGTTGTTGCCGTTCAGCAAGATCTCGCCCTCGGCGCGCAGCTTGGGGTAGAGCTCGTACATACGGTTGAAAGTACGCAGCAGCGTGGATTTACCGCAGCCGGACGGGCCGATGAAGGCGGTGACTTTGCCTTCGCGGATGTTCAGATTGATGTTCTTGAGCGCATGGAAATTGCCGTAATAGAAGTTGAGGTTCTTTACGGCCAGTTTCGCTTTGGTGGTTTCTGCGGTCATGCTGGAGTCCTGAAGTCGCATTATTTTGATCCTTGCTTGCGGCTTAGTGTTGTTGCTGCGGTTTGATCAACGTACGGGCGAGAATGTTCATCACCAGTACAAAGAGGCCGATAAGCAGGCTGCCTGCCCATGCCAGGTTATGCCAGTCTTCATAAGGGCTCATCGCAAACTGGAAGATCACCACCGGCAAGTTGGCCATCGGTTGGTTCATGTTGCTGTAGAACTGGTTGTTCAACGAGGTAAACAGCAGCGGGGCGGTTTCACCAACGATACGGGCAACAGCCAGGATCACACCCGTCACCACGCCAGCCTTGGCCGCGCGCAGTGTCACCTGCAGCGTCATCTTCCACTGCGGCGCACCCAGCGCGTAAGCGGCTTCACGCATGCTGTGCGGTACCAGACGCAGCATGCTCTCTGTCGTACGTACCACCACCGGGATCACCAGGATCGCCAGGGCCAGCGCGCCAGCCCAGCCGGAGAAGTGGCCAGTATGCACCACGTACACTTCATACATGAACAGACCGATCACGATGGACGGGGCCGACAGCAGAATGTCATTGATGAAGCGCGTGACCGGTGCCAGCCAGCCGCGATCGCCAAACTCGGCCAGATAAGTGCCAGCCAGAATGCCGATCGGAGTGCCCACCAGCGTGCCGACGATCGACATCGCCAGGCTACCGATAATGGCGTTGGACAAACCGCCGGCGCTGCCCGGGGCAGGGGTGGTCTGCGTGAACAGCACAGGCGTGAGGCTGCTGAAACCGTTCTTGAACAGGGTGTACAGAATCCAGGCCAGCCAGAACAGGCCAAACAGCATGGCCAGTACCGACAGGCTCAGACTGACGAAATTGACGAAGCGCCGACGCGCGTAAATAGAGAACATGACTCAGCGCCTCTGTTTAGTGGCCTTCGGCGCGTTGCATGCGCAGAAGCATCAGTTTGGACAGGGTCAGCACCACAAATGTGATGAAGAACAGCAGCAGGCCCAGATAAATCAGGCTGCCTGTATGCAGTGCCGTCGTCGCTTCGGTGAACTCGTTGGCCAGTGTGGCAGAGATCGAGGTCGACGGGTCAAACAGGCTATGGATGGGCTGTTGCGCGTTACCAATCACAAAGGTAATTGCCATGGTCTCGCCCAGTGCACGACCCAGGCCCAGCATCACGCCACCCATGACACCGCTGCGGGTGTAAGGCAAAACTACGCGCCAGACTACTTCCCAGGTGGTGCCACCCAGACCGTAAGCGGATTCCTTGAGCATGGCCGGAACCACTTCAAACACGTCGCGCATGACGGAAGAAATATACGGAATCACCATCACCGACAGGATCAGGCCGGCAGTCAACATGCCGATGCCCATGGGCGGGCCGTCGAACACGCCGCCAATGATCGGCAGGCCGGCGGTATGTTCGGTCAGCCACGGTTGCACGTTGTCGGCAAACCAGGGGGCAAACACAAACAGACCCCACATCCCGTAAATGATGGAAGGCACGCCGGCCAGCAATTCAATGGCAATGCCCAGCGGGCGGCGCAGCCAGACCGGGGAAAGTTCGGTCAGGAAAATCGCAATGCCAAAGCTGACCGGTACGCCGATCGCCAGGGCAATAAAAGAAGACAGCAAGGTGCCGCGGATGGAGTTCCAGCCGCCAAACTGGCCTGTCACCGGATTCCAGTCGGTACCCACAACAAAACCGAGCCCGAATTGCTGAATGGCCGGCCACGCGCCGATCACCAGCGAAACAATGATGCCTGCGAGCAGCGCAAGCACAAAAAAGGCGAAAAAGCGGGTAGTCCCGCGGAAGATACGGTCTTGCAGCATCTGTTGCTGCAGCCGTTTTTCTTGTGAATTCATCAGCTTCTCCGGAGTCGGCGTAACAACAACAGGAGCCACCCTGGCTCCTGTTGTGTTCGGCGTGTACTCGGGCTGCATTTTATCGTTCATGCCAGTCCTTTGTACTCAAGATGCCTTTAGCCGTCTTACTTCCAGACCGGCGCGTTGCTGTTGTCGGTGATCTGCTTCCAGGAAGCGCGGATCACGTCCTTCACATCGTTCGGCATCGGGACATAGTCCAGTTGCGAAGCGGTGCCATCGCCATTGGCGTAGCCCCAGTCGAAGAACTTCAGCACTTCCTTGCCTTGTTCCGGCTTGTCTTGTTTCTTTTGCATCAGGGCAAAGGTAGCGCCAGTGATCGGCCATGCGGTCTTGCCAGCCTGGTCGGTCAGGATCACGTAAAAGCCCGGTGCGCTCTTCCAGTCGGCGCCAGCAGCGGCAGCCTTGAAGGATTCTTCGGTCGGAGCCACAAACGCGCCAGACTTGTTCTGCATGTCGATGTAGTTCATCTTGTTCTGCTTGGCGTACGCGTATTCAACGTAACCAATCGCGCCCTTGATGCGCTGAACGTACTGCGCTACACCTTCGTTACCCTTGCCGCCCACGCCGTTCGGCCATTGCACGGTTGCATCTTCACCGACCTTGGCTTTCCAGTCGCCGCTGACCTTGGACAGGTAGTTGGTGAAAATGAAGGTAGTGCCGGAACCGTCAGCACGGTGCACAACGGTAATGGCCGCATCCGGCAGCTTGGCAGCCGGGTTCAGCTTGGCGATCGCCGGGTCATTCCACTTCTTGATCTTGCCCAGGAAAATGTCAGCCAGCACGGTGCCGGTCAGCTTCAGTTCGCCGCCCTTCACGCCAACCAGGTTGGCAACCGGAACCACACCACCCATGGCAACCGGGAATTGCACCAGACCGGACTTGTCCAGCTCTTCTTGCTTGAGCGGCTTGTCGGAGGCACCAAAGTCAACCGTCTTGGCCTGGATTTGCTTGATACCGCCGCCCGAACCGATGGATTGGTAGTTCAGACCCACGCCGGTCTTGGTCTTGTAGGCTTCAGCCCACTTGGCAGCCAGCGGGTAAATAAAGGTAGAACCGGCGCCAGTAATGTCGGCAGCCATGGCTTGAGCAGTAAACAGGCCAGCGGTAAGGCCCAGCGATACGAGCACTTTGCGCCCATATGTCATGATGTTTTTCTCCGGTTGAGCAATGCCGGGTACATTCCCGACTCGGCCGCATCCTAGACGGGAAGTGTTTCCGAAATATTACAAGTCGGTGTCATAAAAGGATGGTGGCCGGTTTTTGCTTGCTATGTGATTGTTTATATTGACGTTATATCGGTTTGTGCTGGTTTGCGGTTCGTCGTTCAAACGTGTGTTTGTGACGACGAACCCCGTCAGAAACCGGTATGGGCGGTCATCTTCACCGATGAATGTGACAGTTATATGCAGATGTAATGACAAGGAGACAGTCCGGTGACCGCCCGACCCGCCCTGGGGGAATCCCGAGTGTTGCAAAATGCCTGTTAACAAAGCGTTTCCTGGGTGGGGCCGGTTTGACGCACCAGCGCGGCGCGGCCTACAATCGCGTTCTTTTGCAAACCACATTGGTCGGGTGCAATGGCAAGGCAACTTGTTGTTGGTAACTGGAAAATGCATGGCAGCGTGGGGCAGGTTCGCTCCGTGGTGCCGGAACTGGCGCGTGCGGAACTGGGTTCCAATGTATCAATCTGCATGCCTTATCCGTATTTGTCGCTGGCCAAGTCGCTGCTGGTGGATACACCGGTACAACTGGGCGCGCAGGATCTGTGCGAGTTCCACATTGGCGCGTACACCGGTGAAGTGTCGGCCGCCATGCTGGCAGATGTCGGGTGCGAGCTGGTGATCATCGGACATTCCGAGCGTCGTCGCTATTTTGGCGAAACCAGTGAAACTGCCGCCCGTAAAGTGCGCGCAGCGCTCGATGCCGGTCTTTTGCCTATTTATTGTGTGGGCGAGACGCAAGAGCAGCGCGACCAGGGTGTGGCCCGTGATGTGATCGCGGACGAATTGAAAGTATTGTCCGGCGTGCCGACAAGTTTGTATGCAGTTGCGTACGAACCGATGTGGGCAGTCGGAACAGGGGTGACCGCAGCACCGGAGCAAATCTCCGAGATGCATGCGTTCATCAAGCAGACGCTGAGCCAGCACACCTGTGTGCTATATGGCGGAAGCGTAAAGGGAAACAACGCCGCCCACATCCTGGCAGTCGATGGGGTGGACGGTGTTCTGGTCGGGGGTGCGGCGCTTTCGGCGACCGAATTTTTGCGGATTTGCCGCGCTGCACATTAATGCGAACGTAATCTTTGAGCAGGGTCAAGACCCCTGTCGCAGATTGCAAAAATACCACTTCGGCGCTATGATTCGCGCCGCGTTGATGAGAAAAGATGGAACTTCTTAAAAGCCTCGTTTTGATTGTGAATGTGTTGTCCGCACTGGCGACAATCGTTCTCGTTCTGATGCAGCACGGCAAGGGCGCCGACATGGGCGCAGCCTTTGGCAGTGGTTCCGCCGGTAGCCTGTTTGGTTCGTCCGGCTCGGCCAACTTCCTGAGCCGCAGCACTGCGGTGTGCGCAACTGTCTTTTTCGCAAGCTGTCTTGGTCTTGTTTTGCTGACTACCCCGAGCCGTTCTTCGGATCTGGGCGTGATGAGCGATGTCAAGGCCGCTGCTTCGGCGCCTGCGGCTGCGGCTTCCACGCCCGCCCAGAGCAAGATTCCTGAGTAAGCACTGCCCGGTGATTGTTCAGGTGTGGTTGAAGGCCGACATGGTGGAATTGGTAGACACGCTATCTTGAGGGGGTAGTGGCTGCGGCCGTGAGAGTTCGAGTCTCTCTGTCGGCACCATAGATTCGGAAAAACGCCGGGGCAGCAATCCCGGCGTTTTCCATAAAGAAAATCAGTGCTTGTTTGCGTTGATCAAGTAAAAGGACTTGTTGCAGGAACGAATAAGTCCGCATGCAGTATCAGTAGAATAATAGTCGCAACCGGTTCTTTTCCTTATTTGCCCTTTGTAATTGATCTTGACGGGGATCGACATGCTACAGAATTACTTCCCCATATTGCTCTTCATCATCGTGGGTACCGCGATTGGTGGCGGGTTGATGGCCTTGGGTGGGGTGTTTAGCCGACTGCTTGGAACCTACAAGCCGGACCCACAAAAACTCTCTCCTTACGAATGTGGTTTTGAGGCGTTTGAAGACGCACGCATGCAGTTCGATGTGCGCTACTACCTCGTGGCCATCCTGTTCATTCTGTTCGATCTGGAAGTTGCCTTCCTCGTTCCCTGGGCGCTCGTTCTCAAGGAAATTGGCTCTTTCGGTTTCTTTTCCATGTTGATCTTCCTGGCCATTCTCGTTGTCGGCTTCGCCTACGAATGGATGAAGGGCGCGCTGGAGTGGGAGTAATACGATGACTGCAGCAGCATCGCAAAGTCTTGAAAAGGGTTTTGTCACAACGTCCGTTGACGCTGTGATGAATTGGGCGCGTACCGGCTCTCTGTGGCCGATGACGTTTGGTCTGGCCTGTTGTGCGGTCGAGATGATGCATGCCGGTGCGGCACGCTATGACCTCGACCGTTTCGGCATTGTGTTCCGTCCGTCTCCGCGCCAGTCCGATCTGATGATTGTTGCCGGCACGCTGTGCAACAAGATGGCACCGGCCTTGCGCAAGGTGTACGACCAGATGCCGGAACCGCGCTGGGTGCTCTCCATGGGCTCCTGTGCCAATGGTGGTGGCTACTACCACTATTCCTATTCGGTGGTGCGCGGTTGTGACCGCATCGTCCCGGTTGATATCTATGTCCCGGGTTGCCCGCCGACGGCCGAAGCGCTGGTCTATGGTCTGATCCAGATGCAGAACAAGATCAAGCGTACCAACACCATTGCCCGGGCTCGCCAGCTCGAGCAGGTGAACGGTTGAGGTGAGTCGTGGCAAAAACACTGAATCAACTGATTGATGACATCAAGCGCGTACTGGGTGACGAGCGCATTGGCAAGCTCACCCTGGCGCTCGATGAAGTTACCCTGGAAGTGCCGGCGGCCAAGCTGATTGAAGCGGCAACCTTGCTGCGTGATCACGCCGACCTGCGCTTTGAAGCCTGTGTGGACGTGGCTGGTGTGGATTACAGCGCCTACGGCGATGGCCAGTGGTCCGGCCTGCGTTTCGCCTCTGTAGCGCACCTGTTGTCCTACACCCACAACACCCGTCTGCGTCTGCGCACTTTCTGTGCCGATGATGATTTCCCGGTGATTGATTCGCTGATCGACATCTGGCCGGCCGTGAACTGGTTCGAGCGTGAGTCGTTCGACCTGTACGGCATCATCTATCAAGGCCACCCGGATCTGCGCCGTATCCTGACTGACTATGGTTTTGTCGGCCACCCGTTCCGCAAGGACTTCCCGCTGTCGGGCTATGTCGAAATGCGCTACGACCCGGAACAATCCCGCGTGATCTACCAACCGGTCACCATCGAACCGCGCGAAACCGTACCGCGCATCATTCGCGAGGAGAACTACGGTGGCGTCTGAAATCCGTAATTACACCCTGAACTTCGGTCCGCAACACCCGGCCGCGCACGGCGTGCTGCGTCTGGTGCTGGAGCTGGACGGTGAAGTGGTTGAGCGTGCTGACCCGCACATCGGCCTGCTGCACCGCGGTACCGAAAAGCTGGCTGAATACAAGACTTTCCTGCAAGCGCTGCCGTATATGGACCGTCTCGACTATGTGTCGATGATGTCCAACGAGCACGCCTACTGCATGGCAATCGAACGCCTGCTGGGTCTGGAAGTGCCGCTGCGTGCGCAGTACATCCGCGTGATGTTCGATGAAATCACCCGGATTCTGAATCACCTGATGTGGATCGGCGCGCACGGTCTGGACTGCGGCGCGATGACCATCTTCCTGTACGCCTTCCGCGAACGCGAAGACCTGATGGATTGCTACGAGGCCGTCTCTGGCGCCCGTATGCACGCCGCTTACTACCGTCCGGGCGGCGTTTACCGCGATCTGCCTGAAGAGATGCCGAAGTACCAGGCCTCCAAGGTGCGTAACGCTGCCGCCATCAAGCGCCTGAACGAAAACCGCGAAGGCTCGATGCTCGATTTCATCGAAGACTTCACCAACCGTTTCCCGACCTATGTCGACGAATACGAAACCCTGCTGACCGATAACCGTATCTGGAAGCAGCGTACCGTCGGGATCGGTGTGGTTTCGCCGGAACGCGCCATGGCGCTGGGTCTGACGGGCGCCATGCTGCGTGGTTCGGGTATCGAGTGGGATCTGCGCAAGAAGCAGCCCTACGAAGTCTACGACAAGCTCGATTTTGATATTCCGGTCGGCAAGAACGGTGACTGTTATGACCGTTATCTGGTGCGTGTTGAAGAAATGCGCCAGTCCAACCGCATCATCAAGCAATGTATTGCCTGGCTGCGCGCCAATCAGGGCCCGGTCATTACCGACAACTTCAAGGTGGCGCCGCCGTCCCGTGTTGGCATGAAGAGCAACATGGAAGAGCTGATCCACCACTTCAAGCTGTTTACTGAAGGCATGCACGTGCCGGCCGGCGAAGCCTATGCCGCCGTGGAACACCCGAAGGGCGAGTTTGGTATCTACATGGTTTCGGATGGCGCCAACAAGCCGTACCGCATGAAGATCCGTGCGCCGGGTTACGTGCATTTGTCCGCGCTCGACGAAATGTCGCGCGGTCACATGCTCTCTGACGTCGTGGCCATTATCGGCACGCAAGATATCGTATTTGGTGAGGTGGATCGCTGATGTTGTCCCCGGAATCCCTCGCGCAGATCGACCGTGAACTGACCAAGTATCCGGCCGACAGAAAGCGTTCGGCGCTCATGTCCGCGCTGCGTATCGCCCAGATTGAAAAGGGCTGGTTGTCCAACGAGACCATTGAATTCATTGCGCATTACCTGGAGCAACCTCCGGTCGCTGCGTATGAAATGGCCACGTTCTACAACATGTTCCAGCTCAAGCCGATCGGCAAGCACAAGATCACTGTGTGTACCAATCTGCCCTGTGCTTTGTCGGGTGGTGCCGACGCTGGCAAATACCTGCAACAAAAACTGGGTATTGGTTACGGCGAAACCACTGCGGACGGCAAGTTCACGCTGATGGAAGGGGAGTGCATGGGTGCCTGCGGTTACGCCCCGGTGCTGCTCCACAACAACCACAGCATGTGCAAGCACATGACGCCTGAAGCAATCGACAAGAAACTGGCGGAGCTCGAATAAATGGCAACTTTCGTCAAAGGCGTCGTGTTTGAGGACGTCGATTTCGAGAATCCTGATAGCTGGCGTCTCGAAGAATACGTAAAGCGTGGTGGTTACGCCGCGCTGCAAAAGATCGTCAATGAAAAGATGACGCAAGATGCCGTCATCGCGGAAATGAAGACCTCGGCCCTGCGTGGCCGCGGCGGTGCGGGTTTCCCGACCGGCCTGAAGTGGTCTTTCATGCCGCGCAGCTTCCCGGGTCAAAAGTACCTGGTCTGCAATACCGACGAAGGCGAACCGGGTACATTCAAGGACCTGGACATCATCATGTACAACCCGCACGCGCTGATCGAAGGCATGATCATCGGCGGGTTCACCATGGGCGCCACCGTCGGTTACAACTACATCCACGGTGAGGTGTTCGAAGCCTACCTGCGCTTTGAAGAAGCGCTGGAAGAAGCCCGCAAGGCCGGCTTTCTGGGCAACAACATCCTGGGTGGCGGTTTCGACTTTGAACTGCACGCACACCACGGCTACGGCGCCTACATCTGTGGCGAAGAAACCGCGTTGCTCGAATCGCTGGAAGGCAAGAAAGGCCAGCCGCGCTTCAAGCCGCCGTTCCCGGCCAGCTTTGGTCTGTATGGCAAGCCGACCACCATCAACAATACCGAGACCTACGCCTCGGTGCCGTACATTGTCCGCAACGGCGGCCAGAAGTTCCTGGAACTGGGCAAGCCCAACAATGGCGGTACCAAGCTGTTCTCCATTTCCGGTCACGTGAACCGTCCTGGCAACTACGAAGTACCGCTGGGCATGCCGTTCTCTGAACTGCTGGAACTGGCTGGCGGCATGCGTAACGGCAAGAAGCTCAAGGCGGTGATCCCGGGTGGTTCGTCCGCACCGGTACTGCCGGCAGAGATCATGATGAACACGACCATGGATTTCGATGCGATCTCCAAGGCCGGTTCCATGCTCGGCTCCGGCGCGGTGATCGTCATGGACGAAGACACCTGCATGGTCAAGGCGCTGGAGCGTCTGTCGTATTTCTACTTTGAAGAGTCGTGCGGTCAATGTACGCCGTGCCGTGAAGGCACTGGCTGGCTGTACCGCGTGATTCACCGCATCGAACACGGCCAGGGCCGTCCGGAAGATCTGGACCTCTTGCTGGACGTGGGTGGCAACATCGCCGGCCGTACGATTTGTGCGCTGGGCGACGCCGCCGTGATGCCGGTGCAGGGCATGCTCAAGCATTTCCGCAGCGAGTTCGAATATCACATTGAGAACAAGCGCTGTATTGCTCCGGGTTACTGATCTGACCGATCAAACCTTGCCTTGCTGAAGACTATTTGAGAATAAACTGGATCGCTCGATATGCTGGAAGTTGAAATCGACGGTAACAAACTGACGGTTCCCGGTGGCAGCACCGTGATGGACGCGGCCAATTCGGTCGGCGTTTACATCCCGCACTTCTGCTACCACAAGAAGCTGTCTATTGCGGCCAACTGCCGGATGTGCCTTGTTCAGGTTGAGAAAGCGCCCAAGCCGCTGCCCGCCTGTGCAACGCCCGTCACTGACGGCATGAAGGTGTGGACGCACTCTGACTCCGCCGTGAAGGCGCAGAAGGGCGTCATGGAATTCCTGCTGATCAACCACCCGCTTGATTGCCCGATTTGCGATCAGGGCGGTGAATGTCAGCTGCAGGATCTGGCTGTGGGTTATGGCCAGTCCGGTTCCCGCTATGAAGAAGAAAAGCGCTCGGTCACCAACAAGAACCTGGGTCCGCTGATCTCTACCGACATGACCCGCTGCATTCACTGCAGCCGTTGTGTGCGTTTCACCGAAGAAATCGCCGGCTTCCAGGAACTGGGCATGCCGGGCCGTGGTGAACACACCGAGGTCATGACCTTCATCGGCAAGACCGTCAATTCCGAAATCTCCGGCAACGTGATCGATCTGTGCCCGGTAGGCGCGCTGACCTCCAAGCCGTTCCGCTTCTCTGCCCGGACGTGGGAACTCTCGCGTCGCAAGTCGGTAGGTGCGCACGACGGACTGGGTTCCAACCTGATCGTTCAGGTCAAGGATCACAAGGTCAAACGTGTTCTGCCGCTGGAAAACGAAGGCATCAACGAATGCTGGCTGTCTGACCGCGACCGCTTCTCTTACGAAGCGCTGGGCAGCAACGAACGCCTGCAAAAGCCGCTGATCAAGCAAGGCGGCGCCTGGCAAGAAGTAGACTGGACCGTGGCGCTGGAATACGTGGCCAACGGCCTGAAGTCCGTGATCGAAGAGCACGGCACGGATAGCGTGGCCGCACTGGCTTCGCCGTCTGCCACGCTGGAAGAAATGTTCCTCTTGAAGAAGCTGGCTGGCGCGCTGGGTGTGAAGAACACCGCGGCCAACCTGCGTCAGCAAGATGCCGCATTTGCCACCGCCGGTGTGCAATGGCTGGGTCAAAGCATTGTTGAACTGGCTGACAACGACGCCATCCTGGTGGTCGGTTCCACGCTGCGCAAAGAACAACCGCTGCTGGCACAACGTCTGCGCCAGTCCGTGAAGCACGGCATGAAGTTGTCGCTGGTCAACCCGCACAACGACGAGATGCTGACCCACCTGCACGGTGTCGTGGTGACTCGCCCGGACCAACTGGTCGAAGGCGCGCTGGAAGTGCTGGTGTCGGTTGCCGAGCAGAAGGGTGTTGCCGTACCGGCCCATATCGACGCTGCTGGCGTTACTGTCTCCGAACAAGCCAGACTGATCGCAACCACGCTCGTGGCCAGCGAGAAAGTCGGTGTATTGCTGGGTAGCCTGGGTAGCGAAGGCGCCCGCGCTGCTGAACTGCATACGGTTGTTGCGGCGATCGCTGAACTGGCCGGTGGCAAGCTGGGTATCCTGAACAGCGGCGCCAACAGCGTCGGCGCTCAGCTGATCGGCTTTAACACCATGGCAGACGCATTTGCCCAACCGAAGAAAGCCTATGTGGTGCTGGGCGCGGAAGTCGACTTCGACACCGCCAGCGCACCGAAGGCCGTGGCTGCTGTCGAGCAAGCCGAGATGGTGGTTGTGCTCTCGCCGTTCCAGTCCTGCGCTTACGACTACGCCGACGTGATCCTGCCGGTGTCGCCGTTCTCCGAGACTTCCGGTACCTTCATCAACCTGGAAAGCCGCCCGCAAAGCTTCAACGGCGTGGTGCGTCCGCTGGGCGAAACCCGTCCGGCATGGAAGGTGTTCCGCGTGCTGGGTAACCTCTTGGGCCTGCAAGGCTTCGAGTTTGCCTCGTCTGAAGAAGTGCGTGACGAAGCGCTCTCCGCCGGTATCGAAGGCAAGCTGAACAACGCGCCGGCCAAGGCCGTGAACGTGAAGGCTGTTGCAGCATCCGGCCTGACCCGTCTGGCTGAAGTGCCGCTGTACCAGATTGATGCACTGACCCGTCGTGCCCCGAGCCTGCAAGCCACGGTAGATGCACACGCTGCGGCAACGCTGCGCGCCAACGCGGCCACCATTGCCCAGCTGGGTCTGGTTGCTGGCGAGAAGGCCAGGGTAGTGCAGGGCGGTGAAGCTGAACTGCTGGTCGCTCAGGACGATGCGCTGCTGAACGATGTGGTGCGCATTGCCACGGCACACCCGCTGACCCGTCATCTTGATGCTGCAGCTGCGCTGCAAGTCGTCAAAGCATAAGGGCGATAACAATAATGGAACTGTTAACACATCTCTTGACGTGGCTGCTTTCTCCCTTTGCGTCGGTGATTGGTCCTGAGGGGATTTACGATATTGCTTTCGTCGTCTGGACCCTGCTCAAGATCGTGGCCATTGCTGTGCCGCTGATCCTGAGCGTGGCCTACATGACCTACGCCGAACGTAAAGTGATCGGCTACATGCAGATCCGCGTGGGCCCGAACCGCGTGGGTCCGCTGGGTCTGCTGCAGCCGTTTGCCGACGTGCTCAAGCTGTTGCTCAAGGAAATCATTGCCCCGTCCGCAGCCAGCAAGGGCCTGTTTTTTGTGGCCCCGATTCTGGTGCTGATGCCGGCGCTGGCCGCCTGGGCCGTGATCCCGTTCTTCCCGGGTCTGGTGCTGGCTGACGTGAACATTGGTCTGCTGTACGTCATGGCGATCACCTCGCTGGGCGTGTACGGCGTGATCATTGCCGGCTGGGCGTCCAACTCCAAGTATGCGTTCCTGGGCGCCATGCGTGCCGCGGCGCAGATGGTGTCTTACGAACTGGCCATGGGCTTTGCGCTGATCGGCGTGATGATGGTGTCCGGTAGCCTGAACGTAACCGACATCGTGAACCAGCAAGGTCATGGCGTTGCCGGTGGTTCCATCCTGTCGTGGAACTGGTTACCGCTGCTGCCGCTGTTCGTCATCTACTTCATCTCGGGTCTGGCTGAAACCAACCGTGCCCCGTTTGACGTGACCGAAGGCGAATCGGAAATCGTGGCTGGCCACATGATCGAATACTCGGGCATGAGCTTCGCGCTGTTCTTCCTCGCCGAATACATGAACATGATTCTGATCTCGGCCATGGCCACAGTCATGTTCCTGGGTGGCTGGCTGTCGCCGTTCCCGTCCAGCGTGCCGTTCCTGGGCGCCCCTAGCTTCATCTGGTGGTTCCTCAAGTGCGCGCTGATGCTGTTCTTCTTCCTGTGGGCCCGGGCAACCTTCCCGCGCTATCGCTATGACCAGTTGATGCGTCTGGGCTGGAAAGTGTTCATCCCGGTTACGCTGGTGTGGATTGTGGTTGTCGGCGCGTGGATGCAAACACCGCTGTCGCTGTGGAAGTAAGGCGAGGATACAGACATGGATAGAATTTCCAATTTTTTCAAGACCTTCCTGCTTGTTGAGCTGGTCAAGGGTCTGATGCTCACCGGGCGTTATTTCTTCCAGCGCAAGATCACGGTGCAGTTTCCGGAAGAAAAGACCCCGATCAGCCCGCGTTTCCGTGGCCTGCATGCCCAGCGTCGCTACGCCAACGGCGAAGAGCGCTGCATTGCCTGCAAACTGTGTGAAGCAGTCTGCCCGGCCATGGCGATCACCATCGAGTCTGACCAGCGTGATGACGGCACTCGCCGTACCACCCGTTATGACATCGATCTGACCAAGTGCATCTTCTGCGGTTTCTGCGAAGAAGCCTGTCCGGTGGACGCCATTGTGGAAACCCACATTCTGGAATACCACGGCGAAAAACGTGGCGATCTGTATTACACCAAGCCGATGCTGCTGGCGGTGGGCGACAAGTACGAAGCCCAGATCGCGGCCAACAAGGCGGCCGACGCCCGTTACCGCTAAGCGACAAGGGATAAAACAACGTCATGACTTCTGTCGTTATTTTCTACATCTTCTCGGCCGTCCTGCTGCTTGCCAGTCTGGCAACCATCACGGCCAAGAACCCGGTACACGCTGCGCTGTACCTCATGCTCTCGTTCTTTAGCGGCGCCATGCTGTGGATGCTGATGAAGGCTGAGTTCCTTGCCGTGTCGCTGGTGCTGGTTTATGTCGGTGCCGTCATGGTGCTGTTCCTCTTTGTGGTGATGATGCTGGACATCAACTTTGAGGAACTGCGCAAGGGCTTCTGGAAACACGTGCCGCTGGCCGTTGTCGTGGCCGTGATCATGGTTGCTGAAATGATCCTGGTGCTGACCCACAAGGCTGCTGATCTGCCGGGCGCACACATGCCGGAACCGGCTGCGGGTTATAACAACGCCCGCGTGCTGGGTAACCTGATTTACACCCAGTACTTCCTGCCGTTCCAGCTGGCTGCTGCATTGCTGCTGGTGGGTATGATCACCGCCATCGCCCTGACCCTGCGCAAGCGCAAGAACACCAAGTACCAGAATCCGGCTCAGCAGATTGCGGTCAAGCGTGATGATCGTGTGCGCATCGTCAAGATGAATGCCGAAGCGCGTCCGACAGCGGGTGAGCCTGCTGCTGACGAACAACAACCGAACGCTTGATGGAGAGCGCAACGTGCTGACTCTGACTCATTACCTTGTGCTCTCGGCGATCCTGTTTGCGGTCTCCGTGTTCGGTATCTTCGTGAACCGCAAGAACCTGATCGTGCTCCTGATGGCCATCGAACTGATGCTGCTGGCAGTGAACATGAACTTCGTGGCGTTCTCCCAGTTCCTGGGCGACGCTTCTGGTCAGGTTTTCGTGTTCTTCATTCTCACGGTGGCGGCTGCTGAATCGGCAATCGGCCTCGCGATTCTGGTCGTGCTGTTCCGTAATCTGCGCTCGATCAATGTTGAAGACCTTGGCAGCCTGAAGGGCTAACGAACAAGCGAACCCGGATTTCAAACAATGGATATCAAAACAATTTACCTGCTGATTCCGCTGGCGCCGCTGTTCGGTGCTCTGGTGGCAGGCCTGTTTGGCTGGGCGATCAGCCGCAAGGTGGCGCATACCGTCACCATCGCGGGTGTAGCCGTGGCGTTTGCGCTCTCTGCCTGGACGCTCAATAACCTCATCAACGGTGGCGAAAGCTTCAATGGCACCGTGTACACCTGGATGACCATCAACGGGGTCGACTTCAACGTCGGCTTCCTGGTGGACAAACTCACCGCCATGATGATGTGCGTGGTGACCTTCGTGTCGCTGATGGTGCACATCTACACCATCGGCTACATGGAAGAAGATCCGGGCTACAACCGCTTCTTCAGCTATATCTCGCTGTTTACCTTCTCGATGCTGATGCTCGTCATGAGCAACAACTTCGTACAGCTGTTCTTCGGCTGGGAAGCAGTGGGTCTGGTGTCGTACCTGCTGATCGGCTTCTGGTTCAAGCGTCCGACCGCGATTTTCGCCAACCTCAAGGCGTTCCTGGTCAACCGCGTGGGTGACTTCGGTTTCCTGCTGGGTATCGGTCTGGTGCTGTTCCACTTCGGCTCGCTCGATTACGCCGCCGTGTTTGCCAAGGCCCCGTCGCTGCAAAATGAAACCGTCAGCATCATCTCTGGCCACACCTGGTCGCTGATGACGCTCACCTGCATCTTGCTGTTCATCGGTGCCATGGGTAAGTCGGCCCAGTTCCCGCTGCACGTATGGCTGCCGGACTCGATGGAAGGCCCGACCCCGATTTCCGCGCTGATCCACGCTGCAACGATGGTGACCGCCGGTATCTTCATGGTCAGCCGTATGTCCCCGCTGTTTGAACTGTCGGATACCGCGCTGAACTTCGTGATGGTGATCGGTGCGATTACCGCGCTGTTCATGGGTTTCCTCGGCATCATCCAGAACGACATCAAGCGCGTGGTCGCGTACTCCACGCTGTCGCAGCTGGGTTACATGACGGTGGCGCTGGGTGCTTCGGCTTACTCCGTCGCGCTGTTCCACCTGATGACCCACGCGTTCTTCAAGGCCTTGCTGTTCCTTGGCGCCGGTTCCGTGATCATGGGCATGCACCACGATCAGGACATCCGCAACATGGGTGGCCTGCGCAAATACATGCCGATCACCTGGATCACCTCGCTGATTGGTTCGCTGGCCCTGATCGGTACACCGTTCTTCGCCGGTTTCTACTCCAAAGATTCGATCATTGATGCCGTGAAGGCCTCCCATCTGCCGGGCGCTGGGTTTGCCTACTTTGCAGTGGTGGCTGGTGTGTTCGTGACTGCGTTCTACTCCTTCCGCATGTACTTCCTTGTCTTCCACGGCAAGGAACGCTGGATGCAGAAGGGCCACGGCCACGATCATCACGATGACCATGACGACCACGGTGAACACCACGGTTTGGGCCCGAACGACAAGCCGCACGAGTCCCCGTGGGTGGTGACCCTGCCGCTGATCCTGCTGGCGATTCCGTCGGTGATCATTGGTGCCATCGCCATCGAGCCGATGCTGTTTGGTGACTTCTTCAAGGGCGTGCTGTTCGTGAACACCGAAGCGCACCCGGCCATGGAAGAACTGACGCACGAATTCCACGGCTGGGTTGATATGGCGGTGCATGCCTTCACAGGTCTGCCGGTCTATCTGGCGATCGCCGGTGTGGTGCTGTCCTATGTGTTCTACATGGTCAAGCCGGAACTGCCCGCAGCTTGCGAGAAGTTCTTCAACTCGATCGGCATCAACAAGCTGCTCGAAAACAAGTACTACATGGATTTCTTGTTCATCAACGTCTTTGCCGCTGCTGGCCGTGCCATTGGTACGGTGCTGTGGAAGGTGGGTGACGCGCTCTTGATCGATGGCCTCGTGGTCAACGGTCTGGCGAAGATCACCGGCTGGTTTGCGTTCCTGGTTCGTCGGGTCCAGACCGGTTACATCTACCACTATGCGTTTGCCATGATTATTGGCGCACTGGTGTTGATCACGGTCTGGCTGGCAGTGCCTCTGGCGGCGCTGGCTCACTGATCTGGTTGATATACGAGTAGTTCAGAGTAATTAAAACAAGCAGGTAGACTATGACGGGTAATCTTCTGAGCCTCACGATCTGGCTGCCGATTCTGGCAGGCGTGGTGGTGCTGGCAACCGGGGGCGATGACAAGGCACCAGCTGCGCGCTGGCTGGCCCTGATCGGCGCGCTGCTGGGGTTTGCGGTTTCGATTCCGCTTTACACCGGTTTCGACACGCTGAACGGCGGTATGCAGTTCACCGAGTTCAAACCCTGGATTGCAACGTTCAACATCAACTATGCGCTGGGCGTCGATGGCCTCTCCGTATGGTTCGTGATCCTGAACTCCTTCACCACCCTGATGGTGGTGCTGGCAGGCTGGCAGGTCATTGAAAAGCGCGTCGCGCAGTACATGGCGTCGTTCCTGATCATGTCCGGTCTGATCAACGGCGCATTTGCAGCACAAGATGCGATCCTGTTCTACGTGTTCTTCGAAGCCATGCTGATCCCGATGTACCTGATCATCGGTATCTGGGGTGGTCCGAACCGCGTTTATGCATCGATCAAGTTCTTCCTGTACACGCTGCTGGGCTCGCTGCTGACGCTGATCGCCTTCATCTACCTGTACGGTCAAACCAACGGTTCGTTCGCGATTGCTGACTTCGCCCGCGTGCCGCTGACCATGACTGCGCAAGGCCTGTTGCTGATCGCATTCTTCTTCGCTTTTGCGGTGAAGGTGCCGATGTGGCCGGTTCACACCTGGTTGCCTGACGCCCACGTTGAAGCGCCGACAGGGGGTTCCATGGTGCTGGCCGCCATTACCCTGAAGCTGGGTGCGTACGGTTTCCTGCGGTTTGCCCTGCCGATCGCCCCGGATGCCTGCCGTGAATACGCCTGGGTGTTCGTGCTGTTCTCGCTGATCGCGGTGGTGTACATCGGTATGGTCGCCCTGGTGCAGACCGACATGAAAAAGCTGGTGGCGTATTCGTCCATCTCGCACATGGGTTTTGTGACCCTGGGCTTCTTCATGTTTGCCGGCGGTACACAACTGAACCAGTTTGCTGTTGAAGGCGCCATCGTGCAGATGATCTCGCACGGTTTCGTCTCTGCCGCCATGTTCTTCTGTATTGGTGTCATGTACGACCGCGTACACAGCCGCAAGATTGCGGACTACGGCGGTGTCGTGAACAAGATGCCGATCTTTGCCGCATTCATGATGCTGTTTGCCATGGCCAACTCTGGTCTGCCGGCAACCTCCGGCTTCGTGGGTGAGTTCTTTGTGGTGCTGGGTGCCATCCAGGTTAACTTCTGGTTTGCCTTCTTCGCCGCCACCACACTGGTCTTTGGCGCTGCCTATACCCTGTGGATGTACAAGCGCGTGATTTTTGGCGAGGTCGCCAATCACCATGTGGCTGAACTCAAGGACGTAAACAAGCGCGAATTGCTGGTGCTGGTGATCCTGGCCATTACCGTGCTCGGCATGGGCCTGTATCCCAAGATGTTTACCGACTTGATGCACGTGTCGGTCAATGACCTGATCTGGCATGTTTCGCAGCCCAAACTGGCTGTACCCCAGCTGCCCCAATAAGCAGCCACATTAATGGCACTGACGAATTTAAAAGGGTTTAGAGCATGACCTGGACCAGTCTTAACGCATGGGCTGCCGCACCGGAGATTTTTCTCCTGGTGGCTGTGTCAGTCATTTTGCTGATCGATCTTTTTGTTACCGACGCCAAGCGTCACATCACCTATCTGCTGACACTGGTGTCGCTGGCCATTACAGCCTGTCTGACCGTCAACGGTCTGGCTCAACCGGTGCAGCTGGCATTTAGCGGCATGTTCGTGGCCGATCCGATTGCCGGCGTCGCCAAGCTGGGTATGGTGCTGGGTGTTGCCCTCGTCCTGATCTACGGCCGCACCTACGCCGAAGCTCGCGGCATCTACAAGGGTGAGCTGTTCAGCCTGACGCTGTTTGCGCTGCTGGGCATGATGGTGATGAGCTCTGCGCTCAACTTCGTCACGCTGTATGTCGGTCTGGAACTCTTGTCGCTGTCGCTGTATGCACTGGTTGCCCTGCGTCGTGACAACGTGCACGCCACCGAAGCCGCCATGAAGTACTTCATTCTGGGCGCGCTGGCCTCCGGCATGCTGCTGTACGGTATGTCCATGGTTTACGGTGCCACGCACAGCCTGGATATCCTGACCATCGCCCAGCGTGTCATGAATGGCGAAGTGAACCATCTGCTGATCGTGTTCGGTATCGTGTTCATCGTGGTGGGTATCGGCTTCAAGCTGGGTGCCGTACCGTTCCACATGTGGGTACCTGACGTTTACGAAGGTTCGCCGACGCTGATCGCCCAACTGATCGGTTCGGCCCCGAAGATCGCTGCGTTTGCCTTCGTGATCCGTATCCTGGCCCAGGGTCTGGAAGCCTACGTGCAAGACTGGCGTGGCATGCTGGTGGTAATGGCGATCCTGTCGCTGGCCATCGGTAACCTGACCGCCATTGCGCAGACCAACATCAAGCGTATGTTTGCGTACTCCACCATCTCGCACATGGGTTTCCTGTTGCTGGGTGTCCTTGTGGGTACACCGGTGGGTTATGCCGCTGCATTCTTCTATGCCGTGACCTACATGCTGACTACCGCTGCCGGCTTCGGTGTGGTGATGCTGCTGTCGCGTGAAGGCTTTGAGGCTGACCGCATTGACGACTTCAAGGGTCTGAACCAGCGCAGCCCGTGGTTTGCCGCCATGATGCTGCTGGTCATGTTCTCCATGGCAGGTATCCCGGTGTTCGTCGGCTTCTTTGCCAAGCTGGCCGTGCTGGAAGCTGTGGTGAATCTGGGTCTGACCTGGCTGGCGATCTACAGCGTGTTGATGTCGGTGATCGGCGCCTTCTACTACCTGCGCGTGGTCAAGGTCATGTACTTTGACGAAGCCGAAGACAAAAGCCCGATCGTGGCCGGTCTGGACAGCCGTGTCGTGCTGTCCGTCAACTGCCTGTTGCTGCTGGTGATTGGTCTGATGCCGGATCGTCTGCTGTACGTGATCTCTGCTGCAGTGGCGCACTCGCTGCTGCCGGCATAAGGTCAAGATGCTGGAGATCATCCTGCTCTGCGGATTGGCGGCTCTGGCCGCCAATTTGCCATTTCTGAGTGACCGCGTCGGCTTTGTATTGCCACCGGATGTGCTCAAGATGAACTTTGGCTGGCGTCTGCTGGAACTCGTGTTGCTGTATCTGGCCGTGGGCGTGGTGGCTCGGGTGCTGGAAGCGCGGGTCTCAACCGTCCAGCCCCAGCACTGGTGGTTTTACGTGGCCACCGCCGCGTTGTTCATCGTGATGGCCTGGCCTGGTTTTGTCTGGCGTTACTTCTGGCGCAAACCCGGCCTGTAAAACAAAAAGCCCCGCTCTGTGGGGCTTTTTGTTTTGGGTTGCGGCAGGCGAGGGCGGTAAAAGGCCAGGTTGTCCGGTTTTTTTCGAAAAGGGGCTTGCGTGCAAAAGAAGTTGCCGCTATTATTGCCCTCCTTCGACAGGCACGTAGCTCAGCTGGTTAGAGCACCACCTTGACATGGTGGGGGTCGTTGGTTCGAGTCCAATCGTGCCTACCAACGAATTCAGTAAAGGAAATCAAAGCCATGTTCCGAACTACCACGACTACCGGTAAATAAACGCGGTAGCCGTGCTATGGCTTTGGTTTTATAAAAAAGTGCGGCGCTGCCCGCACTTTTTTTTTGCCGCTCGCACAGCGGTTCCTCCGGTGGAACAACCTCTACTCCCCGGATTGACTGAAACACACGAATTCAAGGCGACAAGATCATGATCTCGATTACGCTTCCCGATGGTTCCAAACGACAATTCGACGCCCCGGTTTCCGTAGCAGGGGTTGCCGGCAGCATTGGTGCCGGTCTGGCCCGTGCCGCACTGGCTGGCAAGGTAGACGGCAAGCTGGTCGATACCAGCTTTGTGATCGATCATGACGTGAACCTCGCCATCGTGACCGACAAGGACGCAGACGGCCTTGAGGTCATTCGCCACTCCACGGCCCACTTGCTGGCTTATGCCGTCAAGACCTTGTTCCCGGAAGCGCAAGTCACCATCGGCCCGGTGATTGAAGACGGTTTCTACTACGACTTCAGCTATTCCCGCCCATTTACCCCGGAAGATCTGGCCGCCATCGAAAAGAAGATGGCTGAACTGGCCAAGCAGGACATTCCGGTCGAGCGCTACGAGTTGTCGCGTGACGACGCCGTCGCCTATTTCAACGGCATCGGTGAAAAGTACAAAGCCGAGATCATCCAGTCGATCCCGTCCAATGAGGCCCTTAGCCTGTACCGCGAGGGCGACTTCACGGACCTGTGCCGCGGCCCGCACGTACCGTCCACCGGCAAGCTGAAAGTGTTCAAGCTGATGAAGGTGGCCGGCGCCTACTGGCGTGGCGACTCGAAGAACGAGATGCTGACCCGCGTCTACGGCACCGCCTGGGCGAAGAAAGAAGATCTGGAAGCCTACCTGCATCGCCTGGAAGAGGCTGAAAAGCGCGACCACCGCAAGATCGGCAAGGCGCTGGACCTCTTTCACATGCAGGAAGAAGCGCCGGGTATGGTGTTCTGGCACCCGAAAGGCTGGCAGCTGTGGCAGTCGGTCGAGCAATACATGCGTCGCCGCCTGATCAAGGCCGGTTACCAGGAAGTGCGCACACCGCAAGTCATGGACCGCGTATTGTGGGAGCGCTCGGGTCACTGGGAAAACTACCAGGAAAACATGTTCATCACCGAATCGGAAAAGCGTACCTACGCCGTCAAGCCGATGAACTGCCCGGGTCACGTCCAGATTTTCAACAGCGATCTGCGTTCTTACCGCGATCTGCCGCTGCGTCTGGCCGAGTTCGGCGCCTGTCACCGTAACGAGCCGTCCGGTTCGCTGCACGGTCTGATGCGCGTACGCGGCTTTACGCAAGACGATGCGCATATCTTCTGTACTGAAGGCCAGTACATTGAAGAAGCCAAGTCCTTCCACGCACTGGCCATGAGCGTGTACGAAGACATGGGCTTTAACGATGTTTCTATCAAGCTGGCCCTGCGCCCGGAAAAGCGCGCGGGCAGTGAAGAAGGCTGGGACAAGGCAGAACAAGGCATGCGCGAAGCCCTGCGTGCCTGCGGCGTGGAATGGGAAGAGCTGCCGGGAGAAGGCGCGTTCTACGGCCCGAAGATCGAATACCACATCAAGGATGCCATTGGCCGTTCCTGGCAGTGCGGTACGCTGCAGCTGGACTTTGTCTTGCCAGAGCGCCTTGGTCCGGAATACGTGGCTGAAGATAACAGCCGCCAGAAGCCGATCATGTTGCACCGTGCCATCGTCGGTTCGATGGAGCGTTTCCTCGGTATCCTGATCGAAAACTTTGCCGGTTCCTTCCCGTTGTGGCTGGCACCGACGCAATTAGTAGTCATGAATATCTCGGAACATCAAGCCAATTACGCCGCAGAAGTCACCCAGAAGCTCACTCAAGCGGGTCTGCGTGTACAGGCGGACTTGAGAAACGAGAAAATAACCTATAAAATTCGCGAACATAGCTTGCAACGCTTGCCGTATCAACTGATTGTTGGCGACAAGGAAAAAGAGGCAGGCTTGGTGGCCGTGCGTAGTCGCAGTGGTGAAGACCTCGGACAAATGACGGTTGAAGCGCTGGTGGAGCGCCTCAAGACCGAACTCTTGTAAGAGGCAACACCCAGGACCGTTCGCACGGTTTTGTTTTTGGATGATTTGGAGAATCAAGATAGCTGCTCAAGACAAGGAGCCGCGGATCAACGGCGAGATTACCGCGCGCGAAGTGCGTTTGCAGGATGCCCAAGGTGAACAACTGGGTGTGATCAGTTTGTACGACGCTTTGGCCAAGGCCGAAGAAGCAGAACTGGACCTGGTTGAAATTGCGCCCAATGCGACGCCGCCGGTGTGCCGCATCATGGACTACGGCAAGTACAAGTACGAGAAGTCCAAGAAAGATCACGCGGCCAAACTCAAGCAGAAGCAGATCCAGGTCAAGGAAATCAAGCTCCGTCCCGGTACTGACGAAAACGACTACCAGGTGAAGCTCAAGAGCCTGGTGCGTTTCCTGAATGACGGCGACAAAGCCAAGATTACGCTGCGTTTCCGTGGCCGTGAAATGGCTCACCAGGAAATCGGTATGGCGCAACTCAAGCGCCTTGAAACCGATCTGGTCGAACTGGCGGTGGTGGAACAGTTCCCCCGCCTGGAAGGCCGGCAGATGGTGATGATGCTGGCGCCCAAGAAGAAGTAATTCTTCACGGTCGCTGCAAAAGATTTAAAGCGGGGGTGCGGTTGCCTCCGCTGATGTTTCAGGTGGTGGTTCGCCACGGTCTGGAACAAGCAGCCGCAATAAAAGCGTGGTGGCGGGCTCAAAGTCCCTTGTTATGAGGGCGCCTTCTGCCGGATCTAAACATACTTGGAGAGCATACAAATGCCCAAGATGAAAACCAAAAGCGGCGCTGCCAAGCGCCTGAAAGTCCTTGGTGGCGGTGGCGTGAAGCGCTCTAAAGCGTTCAAGCGTCACATCCTGACCAAGAAAACCACCAAGAACAAGCGTCAACTGCGCGGCACCTGCATGGTCGATTCGACCAACATGGGTCACGTACGTGCGATGTTGCCCTACGCGTAACTAAAGGAGAAGAACCATGCCTCGCGTTAAACGTGGTGTAACCGCCCGTGCTCGTCACAAGAAAATCCTGAATCTGGCGAAGGGCTATCGCGGCCGTCGCAAGAACGTATACCGCATTGCCAAGCAAGCGGTAATGAAGGCTGGCCAATACGCCTACCGTGACCGCCGTCAGAAGAAGCGTCAGTTCCGTCAACTGTGGATCGCGCGTATCAACGCTGCATCCCGTGAACTGGGTCTGGCTTACAGCAAGTTCATGAACGGTCTGAAGAAGGCCGGCATTGAGGTGGACCGCAAGGTCCTGGCCGATCTGGCCGTGTTCGACAAGCCGGCTTTTGCCAAGTTTGTTGAAACCGCCAAGGCTAGCCTCGCTGCCTGATTGAATGAGTGCGCTGTTGCCACGGCAGCGGCGCCTCATCGCAGTTAGCAAGATCAGGGAGGCTTCCCGGCCTCCCTTTTTTATTGGTTTACGGGTCTTGAGCAATCAGGACACGACCGAAGAATTGTTGAATTCCAGGCAGGAGCGCGCGATTACGCGCGACATTCGATATGGACGTACAAGCCCTTCTTGCGCAAGGCCTCGCCGAACTGAATGCGACCAGTGAAGCCGCCGCACTGGAAAACGTAAAAGCCAAGTATGTTGGCAAAGAAGGCGCGATCACCGCGCTGCTCAAGCAACTGGCCACGCTGTCGCCTGAAGAGAAAAAGACCTTCGGCGCCACGGTCAATCAGGCCCGCCAGGCGTTTGAAGCCACACTGAATTCCCGTCGTGAAGCGCTTGCCCAGGAAAAACTGGCTCGCCAGCTGGCTGCTGAAGCGCTCGACATCACCTTGCCCGGCCGCGCTCATGGCCAGGGCGGCCTGCACCCGGTTACCCTCGTTCAGCACCGCATTGAAGCGTTGTTTGCGTCCCTGGGCTTTACCGTGGCGGATGGCCCGGAAATCGAAAACGATTTCCACAACTTCGAAGCACTGAATATCCCCAAGGATCACCCGGCCCGCGCCATGCAGGACACCTTCTACGTGGAAGGTTCGACCGCTGCCGAGCCCTTGGTCCTGCGCACGCACACCTCGCCCATCCAGGTGCGTTACATGCTCGACAACAAGCCGCCGATCAAGATCGTCGCGCCGGGTCGCGTGTATCGTGTGGATTCGGACGCGACGCACTCGCCCATGTTCCATCAGATGGAAGGCCTGTGGGTGGAAGAGGGCGTGTCGTTTGCCGATCTGAAAGCCGTCATTACCGACTGGCTGCGCAATTTCTTTGAACGTGACGACCTGCAAGTGCGGTTCCGTCCGTCGTTCTTCCCGTTTACCGAACCGTCGGCAGAAGTCGATGTGCTGGGCGAACGTGGCTGGCTGGAAATCGGTGGTTGCGGCATGGTTCACCCGAACGTGCTGCGCAATGTGGGTATCGACCCGGAAACCTACACCGGTTTCGCCTTCGGTTTTGGCCTTGATCGCTTTGCCATGCTCTATTACGGCGTGAACGATCTGCGGCTTTTCTTCGAGAACGATCTCGCTTTCCTGCAGCAATTCAAATAAGTCAGGGCGAATACCATGAAATTCTCTGAACAGTGGTTGCGTAGCTGGGTCAACCCCAAGCTCGAATCCGACGCGCTGGCGCATCTGTTGACGATGGCCGGGCTGGAAGTAGAAGAAGCTGATCCGGCAGCGCCGGCCTTCACGCAAGTGATCGTGGCCGAGGTGCTGAGCGTCACCAAACATGAAAACGCCGACCGCCTGAACGTGTGTTCGGTCAACGTAGGCGAAGCCGCCCCGATCCAGATCGTGTGCGGCGCGCCCAACGTGGCGCCGGGCGTGCGGGTGCCGTGTGCACGCGTGGGTGCCGTTCTGCCGGGCGATTTCAAGATCAAGCAAGCCAAGGTTCGTGGCGTTGAGTCCAACGGTATGTTGTGCTCTGCCAAAGAACTGGGCATCAGCGAAGAATCCGACGGTCTGTTGCTGCTGCCGGCAGATGCACCGGTGGGGACGTCGATCCGTGACTATCTGAACCTGGACGACACGCTGCTGACGCTCAAGCTCACCCCGAACCGTGCGGATTGCTTGTCGATCCGCGGTATCGCGCGTGAAGTGGCCGCGTTGACTGGTGCTGTGCAAACCCCGGTCGCAATCGACCCGGTTGCGCCGACCATCGATGACACCCTCAGCATCAAGCTGGAGGCGGGCAGCGCGTGTTCGCGTTATGCCGGCCGTATCGTGCGTGGCATCAACCGCCAGGCCGCCACGCCGGGCTGGATGAAGCAGCGCCTGGAGCGCTCTGGCATCCGCAGCATTTCTGCCGTGGTCGACATCACCAACTACGTGATGCTTGAGCAAGGCCAGCCCATGCATGCGTTTGATGCCAATAAGCTGCAAGGCGGCATCCTGGTGCGTTTTGCCCAGGAAGGCGAAAAGCTCACGCTGTTGAACGGCAAAGAACTCGACCTGACGACCGACATGCTGGTGATCACCGATGGCGTGCGCCCGGTGGCCCTGGCCGGCATCATGGGCGGTGCCAATTCCGAAATCGACGATGATTCGGCCGATATCTTCCTGGAATCCGCCTTCTTTGCCCCGGCCGATATCGCCGGCAAAGCGCGTCGTCTGGGTTTCTCGTCTGATGCCAGCCATCGTTTCGAGCGCGGCGTGGACTTCGGCCACGCCCGTGAAGCGCTGGAACGCGCTACGCGTCTGCTGGTGGAGATCTGCGGCGGCCAGGTTGGCCCGATCGTCGAAACCACCACCACGCTGCCGGCGCGCAAGCCGGTCACCCTGCGCGTGTCGCGCGTGGCTCGAGTACTGGGTCTGGCCTTGCCGGGCGCAGACGTGCTCTCGCTGCTGCAACGCCTGGGTCTGGCTGCTGAACTCAACGGCGATGTCATTACCGTGACGCCGCCGAGCTTCCGTTTCGATATCGAAATCGAAGAAGACCTGATCGAAGAAGTAGCCCGTGTTTACGGCTACGACAACATTCCGGTCGCCCCGGCTGGCAGCCGCATTGCCATGCTGCCGCAACCGGGCAATGCCCGTGACAAGTTTGCGCTCAAGCGCATTCTGGTGGCCGCCGGCTACCAGGAAGCCATCACTTACGCTTTCGTGGAAGAAAAGTGGGAGCGTGAACTGGCCGGCAACAATGCCGCCGTCAAACTGATCAACCCGATTGCCAGCCAGATGAGCGTAATGCGTTCGTCCTTGCTCGGCGGTCTCATCAGCGCTTTGCAATACAATCTGAACCGCAAGGCAGAACGCGTGCGCCTGTTTGAACTGGGCCGCGTCTTCCATGGCGTGTCTGATCGCGTGCAGCCGGAAAAGGTAGCCGGTCTGGCCTGGGGTCTGCGTGATCCGGAACAATGGGCAACGACCAAGGCCGCCGTCGATTTCTTTGATATCAAGGCCGATGTTGAAGCCCTGATCGCCCCGCGCGTGGCCGAGTTCCGCCGCGCCAGCCACAGCGCCCTGCATCCGGGCCGTTCTGCCGATATCGTCGTTGACGGCATCGTGGTCGGCTGGGTGGGCGAACTGCATCCGCAGTGGGTTCAGGCCTATGACCTGGTCCAGGCACCGGTCGTGTTCGAGCTGGATGTTGCGCCGTTGCTGGCAGTCACTCCGGTGCGTGCCAAAGCCGTCACCCGCCAGCAAGCGGTCCGTCGTGACCTTGCCCTGGTTGTGGATGAGTCGCAGTCACTTGCAAGCCTGCAGTCGGCTTTTGCAAGCGCGGCGCAACCCTTGGTAACGGGCATCGAACTCTTTGATATCTACCGTGGCAAGGGTGTCCCGGAAGGGAAAAAGAGCCTTGCATTCAAAGTGTTGTTGCAAGATACTCAGAAGACTCTGACCGACGAGGAAGTCGAAGGTGCTGTGGCCGCGTTGATCGCCGCCGCGCATTCTTGTGGTGCGACATTGCGCGCGTAACCCGTTTCTTTTTTTGATGTGCACGCCCTGTGCCGACTCACATAAGTTTTTGAGATAACAACAATGACGCTTACCAAAGCAGACCTCGCCGATTTGCTGTTTGACAAGGTTGGCCTGAACAAACGCGAAGCCAAAGATATGGTCGAGGCGTTTTTCGAAGAAATCCGCGCCTCTCTTGAGGAAGGCGACGTCGTCAAACTTTCCGGTTTTGGTAACTTCCAGCTCCGTGACAAGCCGCAACGTCCGGGCCGCAACCCCAAGACCGGCGAAGAGATTCCTATCTCTGCCCGTCGTGTTGTGACCTTTCATGCCAGCCAGAAACTGAAGGGACTTGTTGAACTGCATTATGCAAAGCAACAGCAACGTCATTCCAACCAGTGAACTGCCCTCCATCCCGGCCAAGCGCTACTTCACCATCGGTGAGGTCAGCGACTTGTGCGGTGTCAAACCGCATGTCCTGCGCTACTGGGAACAGGAATTCACCCAACTCAAGCCGGTAAAGCGGCGCGGTAACCGTCGTTACTATCAGCACCATGAAGTGCTGCTGGTGCGTCGCATCCGTTCCTTGCTTTACGAACAAGGCTTCACCATCAGCGGCGCGCGCAACCAGCTTGCACACGCCGGTGAAGAGGCCGCCAACCCCGCTACCTCCATCCGTGAGGAGTTGCAGGCTTTGCTGGACTGGCTGAACGAGCCCGTCGGCGCCGCGAATAACGGCCAACTGCAAAACTGAGCAAAAGGGGTAGGCAGAGCACCAAGGTGCGGCTATAATCGCCCTTCCTCGGAATGTAGCGCAGCCTGGTAGCGCACTTGCATGGGGTGCAAGGGGTCGCGAGTTCGAATCCCGCCATTCCGACCAATAAAAACAAGGGCTTGTAGACTTCGGTTTACAGGCCCTTGTTGCATTTCTAGCCTACAACACCCATTCGGGTACACTTTCGGGTACACCTTTGCATTGCATCGGCTGTATTGTCTGTAACGGCGCGCCAATTTTGCGCACCGATTTGCGGTAGATTTGTCCCCGCAATCCCACGCAAAACCGGGCCAATTTAGCGCTTACTTTGTCACTGCTATGCCACGAAAGGAACCTCTGACAGATTCACTGTTACGTGGTCAAAATGCTTCCATTTAAGAAACCCCTGAATACTCAAGGCTGTCCGTTTTTGGTCTGGACCTGGCCCCACTGTCACTGACGTGATTGGCAAGGGTGCGACGTTGCCGTATACCAATAGATCTGGCAGAGCCAGGTATGGAACCAAGGTATTTCCTTTAACACGGTATCCGGTTATCGCGTTTGGATTTGAGGGCTGTACGATCATGCGCACCTCATCTTCGTCACGAAACCCACCGTGCTTGATACGTGGAAGTGCCAGTGAAACAAAGTCTCTTGCGATAGGCAGATCCCCTGACTCCACCGAACCACCCAAATGAATCACGGCCTCACGGAGTCTGCTTACCAACATGCGCACAAGTTCCTCAATCTTTGTCCCCAATGCACCTTCATCTGCATAAATGACTTCTTGCAGCCAAGCTGCGCCACCGCCTGCGGCATATGGAAAACCCGCGTTTGAAGCGAGTAGATCCCCATCAAATGTGATGCTGATGCCTTGCCCAGTGCAATAACCTCTCCAGTGGGTAAGACTGTCTGGATTTTTCGCAAAGCAAGCGACGTAGGTAGTAGGTAGACCACCATCTCTGGCCTGGGCAATCGCATTCTGAAGGCAATTTACGAGGGGGGCGTCCTCGCTTGTCCAGGTTAAACGATCATATGCTTCACCAAGTATGTCGATTCCGTGTACCAGTTCCTTCGTGTCGTTCAAATAGGCGGTGTTTGACGCCCAAATTTTGTTGTTGGAGATAATTCCGTTAAAACCATGCAGGTCTGTGTAATGTGTAATTGGTCGTATCATGAATGGGGGCCGCCGACTAAAAGTGCAGCCTAGCTGATCTGTACAAATATCGCATTATTGCTTGAGAAAGCAGGCCCAGACCGGTTCTGACTGTATGACGACGACTTCAGGAACGTCGATCTTTTTCAAAAGCCGCCGTCAACTATTGGCAATCAGAACAACCCACCGCTGGGCTGCCAGTTGCAGATCACCAGCTCACGACTGGTCTGTGGCGCACCGTAGGTGTTGCTGGTGCTGTATTTGATATCCAGCCCTTCCATCCAGAAGCCATCAAAGACACCCTGGATATCAGGGTGGTCGTTGATACTTAGCATCACCTGGCCCTTGCAGGAGCGGATTCCCTTGTCAGGCGTGCAAAAAACCAACCACACTAAATACAAGATAAGGGGGTTTTGCGCGCAAACCGGATTTTAGAAATTTCAGAAAATACAGTGTATGTTGGCTGAGCATGCAGGCGGAATGCGGCTCCCAGAGCACTTAAAACCCCGTTTCGCGTCAAGGACTTCAAATTCAGAAGTCTCGAAAACATGCATAGATGTCAGGAATACTGACGTTTTTGGAGTTGTTTTGGGGTACTTTAAGCTTTCCAATTGTTCACCTTCCACTCCTGGTGAAACGGTTGATTCGGCACATCTGGCCATGAATAAGCAGGCCCAGAATTATTTTATGTCCAGATCGGCATGACAGCTTATCTTCGACAAATTGCCCGATCGTCATTGCGCTTTGCGGATTGATGGCGTCAGCCGATTTGCCGGCGCCGCGCTGATCCCACTCGACGACGATGAAGTCTTCTTCCAGTTGCCGGTTAAACCCGACCGTTGCCATTTCAGCCTGGCCTGGCCCGCCGTGCAGCTTGAGCAAGACAGGATTGCTGGCGTTTTTACCCCGGATCAGTATCCATTGCTTCACCCCGCCCAGTTGCACGCTTTCCAGGCTGGCAATGCTGCCTGGCACCACGCTGCCTTGTGCGTCCGTGATCGGCCGCGTGGTGGTGGAGGTACAGGCACTCAGACCGGCGAGGAGCGCCAGTAACAGCAGCGTTGTTCTCATGGCACGTCAGCATCCCTGTGGGTGATCGCCAGGCATGGGCGATTTTGTGTTCAGGTATAGATCATGCAGATGAACAAACGGTTGTGGTCGCGCCGGGGTGGGGTCGGTTTCTGACTTGCGCGCAAAAAAAAGCCGGATCAGGCACAAGACCGATCCGGCTTTGTTCTGCGGCAGGGCCCACAAGGCGAGGGCTTAGCCCTTCACATCCAGCAGTTCGACATCGAACAGCAAGGTGGCATTGGGCGGGATGACATTGCCAGCGCCGGCGCTGCCATATGCGGAAGCGGCCGGGCAGACCAGGTGGGCTTTGCCGCCAACCTTCATTTTGGGGATGGCTTGCTGCCAGCAGGGGATGACTTGCCCCAGCGCAAACGTCAGCGGTTTGTTGCGCGTGTACGAGCTATCAAAGACCGCGCCGGTGCTTTGCAAGGTGCCTTTGTAGTGCACGGTGACGGTGGAGTTGGCGGTAGGCTGGGCGCCCTTGCCGACGACCGTGTGGGTAATGGTGGCGCCGCTGGGCAGCTTTTCGGTGGCGGCGGCAGGCTTGTCGGCGGCGTGGGCGGCGGCCAGTGTCAGTGCCATGGTCAGGCCGGACAGGGTGCGGCGGGCAAAAGCGGAAGTCATGGAAGGCTCTTTGAGGGGTGAAGGCGCCATGATATCGCTGGCCGGGCCGACGCTCTATGGTCATCTGGCCTGCGTGGCGGGGCGGTGTGACATAGCGTGCTGTTTCAGGACCGCCTGATACTGTGTTGGCGCACGTGGCAGGGTCACGTCGGGTTTGCCAAATCCTGCACAGACGGCAGGTCTTTCTGGTGATATGGCAAAACGGGGCAAATAATTACATAGCCGATATGCCGGCAACATTTCACTGAATATTCAATAGGTTGTTTGCTAAATTTGGTGTCCAGAAAGCGTCATTTTTCACCCAGGACACAGGTCAAACACCCACCGCAGAACATCTACGTCTTGCCCGATCACCGCAGCCCGCACTGTTTTTTGCCGGAATGCGTGATCAATGTCTGCTCGCCGCCTTGCTGCTGCACCTGTTTGACTTTGTTCAACAAGACAAAGGAGCAGACACGTGCACGGACCTCACCCCACCGGCTCACAACGCCATCTTTGCCATCCGGCAGGAGGCGCCCAATGAAGCGCGACAACCTGCAGGATCTGAACAAAGCCAGCTGGTATCAACTCGATACCGAACAGACACTCAATGCTCTGGATAGCCGTGCTGATGGCCTGAGCAGCGCCACCGCGCAGCAACGCCATACCCGGTATGGCCCCAACAGCCTGCCTGAAAAACCACCCGTGCCGGCCTGGCGCCGGTTTATTGCCCATTTCAACGACGTGCTGATCTACATCTTGCTGGCCGCCGCCATGCTGACCGGCGTGATGGGCCACTGGATCGATACCATCGTCATTTTGTGCGTGGCGGTGATCAACGCACTGATCGGGTTTATCCAGGAAAACGCGGCCGAGAAATCGCTCAAGGGCATCCGCAACATGCTCTCCAGCAATGCGGCGGTGGTGCGGGATGGCATCGCGCAGCAGATTGATGCCGCTCTACTGGTGCCGGGCGATATCGTGACGCTGAAGCCGGGGGATCGTATCCCGGCCGATGTGCGCCTGCTGGAAGTGCATGGTTTGCAGGTGGAAGAGGCCATTCTCACCGGCGAATCAACGGTGGTGTCCAAACAGACCCATGCGCTGGCCGACAACGCGCAACTGGGCGACCGGATCAATCTGGCGTTCTCCGGCACGACGGTCAGCGCCGGCACGGCCAGGGGCGTAGTGGTCGAGATCGGCGCGCAGACTGAACTGGGCCAGATCAACGGCATGCTGGCCGCCGTGAAGCCGATCAAAACGCCGTTGCTGCAGCAGATCGACAAACTGGGCCACGGTATTTTCTGGGCCATTTTGTGTGCCATGGCCGTGCTGTTCGTCTACAGCATGGTGTTCCATTCGGTGCCGCTGACTGAACTGTTGCTGGCGCTGATCAGCCTTGCGGTCGCCTCGGTGCCGGAAGGCCTGCCGGCGGTGATCTCTTTGATGTTGTCGCTGGGTGTGCAGGCCATGGCCCGTAAACGCGCCATCATCCGCAGCCTGCCGACGGCTGAAACGCTGGGCGCGATGACGGTGATCTGTTCGGACAAGACCGGCACGCTGACCATGAACGAGATGACGGTGAAAGAAGTGGTGCTGGCTGACCAGCAATACAAAATCACCGGGCAGAGCTACAACCCGCAAGGTGAAGTGCGTCATCGCGCCACCGACACCGTCCCGACCATGCAGGCTGATCCGGTTCTGGCGCGGTTCATTGCCGCCGTGCATCTGTGCAACGACAGCAGCCTGCGGCAGGACGAACACGGTCACTGGCAAGTGGTCGGGGCGCCCACCGCCGGGGCCTTGCAGGTGCTGGCGGCCAAGTCGGGCTTTGTCTACGACGACGCCGTCTTGCTGGACAAGATCCCGTTCGACTCTGCCTGGAAATATCAGGCCACGCTGCACAAGGTGAATGGCCAACGGCAGATTCTGGTGACCGGTGCGCCCGATATCTTGCTGGCCATGGCGGCCTCTGAAACCACGGCGGATGGTCAGCGCGATGTGCGCCACGCCTGGTGGGAAGAACAAATGGCCATGCTGGCGCGTCAGGGCCTGCGCATGGTGGCCGCGTGTATCAAGCCGGTGGATGCCACCACCGACAAGATTGATCACGACGATCTGAAATCCGGCCTGCAATGGCTGGGCGTCGCCGCCATGATGGACCCGCCGCGTCCGGAAGCCATTACCGCGATTGCCACCTGCCGCTCGGCCGGGATCGAGGTCAAGATGATCACGGGCGACCATCCGGAAACCGCCATGGCCATTGCCCGGATGCTGGGCATGAACCGGACCGACAACGTGATCACCGGGGCCGCGCTGGAAAACATGTCGGAAGAAGAACTGAGCACCGCCAGTGGCGAGTACGACGTGTTTGCCCGCACCAGCCCCGCGCACAAGCTGCGTCTGGTAAAAGCGCTGCAAGCGCAAGGGCATGTGGTGGGGATGACGGGCGACGGGGTGAACGATGCCCCGGCGCTCAAGCAGGCCAATGTCGGCATTGCCATGGGCATCAAGGGCACCGAGGTGACCAAGGAAGCCGCAGACATGGTGCTGGCTGATGACAACTTCTCCACCATTGCCGCTGCGGTCACCGAAGGGCGCCGGCTGTACGACAACCTGAAGAAGACCATCCTGTTTGTGCTGCCCACCAACCTGGCGCAGGGCCTGATCATTGTGGTGGCCTTGCTGGCCGGCGCGACCATTCCGCTCACGCCGTTGCAGATTTTGTGGATGAACATGGCCACTTCGACCACGCTGGCCTTTGGCCTGGCGTTTGAGCCAGCCGAAGCCGGCCTGATGCAGCGGCCACCGCGCAAGACCGGTGCCAATATCCTGGATATGCACGGCCTGTGGCGGATTGGCATGGTCGGTGCCTTGATCGCGGGTGGCGCGTACTGGCTGGAAGCCACGCTGATTGCGCAAGGGCTGGATGAAGCCTTCATCCGCACCGCCGTGCTGCAACTCCTGGTAACCCTGCAATGGGTGTACATGTTCAACTGCCGTGAGCAGACCGGCTTCTCGCTGAATCTGCGCATGTTCCAGAACTCCGCGCTCTGGATCACCACCGGCATTCTGGCAGCGCTGCAGTACGCCATCATTTACTCACCCACCATGAACCGCATTTTTGGTACGGCACCGCTGCCGGCCTCGTACTGGCTCATGTCGCTGGGCATTGGCGGCATCATCTTTGGCTTGATCGAAGCAGAAAAATGGCTGTTTGCCCGCCGTAGTGCGGTCAGATAAAACAGCCGCTGGTAGTCAGCACTGACAAGGCGCGGGAGACCGCGCCTTTTTTTATGGGTAATGCACGTAAGCGGGATCAAATTGGCGCCAGCCCATTTGCAAAAATGGCTGTTCATGCCGGGTGCGCCGGGGCAATCATCCTGGGCTGATTCTGCTTTGGTGTTGCCGTAACGGTTTGATGGATGCGGCCTGTTTTTTTTCAGCAAAGCGCGGGTCTGGATGTCGATGCACCAGGCTTGTAACTATTCAACAAATTCGCCTTTCAATTTAGGTTTCGCCCTAAAAACTTTTTATAAGCGGTTCCCTAGAATCGGTGTCAGTGAAAGAGCGTTATTTGATAGCGCATTCTGATTAACCGGTGGACCTCTTCATTTTGTTGGCGCCACCTGAGCAAGGACATCTGCAAAATGATTACTGTCATCGTGGCTGACGACCATCCTGTCGTGCGCGCCGGCATTGTGGGGGAAATCCAGAAAGACGCGGAACTGCAACTTCTGGGCGAGGCGGCCAGTTCTACCGAGCTGTTTCCCATGCTTGAAAAACACCAGTGCAACGTGATCGTCACCGACTACGCCATGCCAGGCGGCAAATTCGGCGACGGGCTGCCCATGCTGCAAATGCTGCAGCGGCGCTACCCGCAAGTCCAGCTGGTGGTCATGACCATGCTGGATAATCCGGCGCTGATCCATACCATCCAGAAAGCCGGCATTCGTGCGGTGATCAACAAGGCGGACCGGCTGGCGCACGTCAACCCGGCCATTCACGCCGTTCACCGCAACGGCAGTTATATTCCGGCCTCGGTCAAGGCGCTGCTGGCCACCATGGGTTCCACCACGCGTGAACACTTGTTATCCAAGCGGGAAACCGAGGTACTGCGCATGTGCGCAACCGGTCTGCCGGTGGTGGAAATCGCCCGTATCTGTAACCGTAGCTCCAAGACCATCAGCACCCAGAAAGTCGTCGCCATGCGCAAGCTGGGGCTGGTGTCTGATTACGATCTTTATCAATACGCGGTGAGTACCGGCCTGATCAGCCCGGCTAACTGATACAGCGGGTGGATTCGTAAAAACAAAGGGCCCCGAAAGGCCCTTTGTTTTTTGAACGCGGCTCGCCAGGTTACGCGGTGGACTTCACCGCAGAAAACTCCCCGATCACCCGCACAACCTGTTTGGAACTCTCGCTGATCCGGGTAATGGCATCGCCCGCCTGGCGCGCCAGGTTTACCCCGTCGTTGGCCTGAGTGACGCAAATGCCCATGCTTTCAATGGCCGAACGGGTGCCTTCCTGGATTTTGCCGGTCATGCCGGCGATTTCGGTCGTGGAGACCCCGGTGCGCTCGGCCAGTTTGCGGACTTCATCGGCCACCACGGCAAAGCCGCGGCCTTGTTCACCAGCCCGCGCGGCTTCGATGGCGGCATTGAGTGCCAGCAGATTGGTCTGATCCGCAATCTCTTTGATCGTGCTGACAATGCTGCCAATCTGGGATGATTTGGCGCCCAGATCCTCAATCATTTTCGAAGCCGACTGCACGGTATTGGCGATCTCGTGCATTTCCTGCGCGGCGCGGTGGATAACCTGTTTGCCCTGTTCAGACACCACGTCGGTTTCTTCGCTGATCGTATAAGCGTGGCGGGCGTTTTGCGCATCGGCTTCTTGCTGCAGCATGCGCAGGGTAATGTCGTTGGCAAACTTGATGACTTTGTAGGGCTGGTTGTCGCTATTGAAGATGGGGTTGTAAGTGGCCTCCATCCACAGCGGTGCGCCATTGCGGGCCACACGCTTGAATTGCCCCGACATGAACTGGCCACGATTAAGCGCACGCCAGAATTCAGCGTATTCCTGGCTATTACGATAATCGGGCTCGCAAAACATGCGGTGATGCTGGCCCTTGATTTCATCCAGCCGATAACCGGTGGCCTGGAGGAAGTTCTGGTTGGCGGTAATGATGGTGCCATCCAGATTGAATTCGATGATCGCCATGGAGCGATCAATGGCTTCCAGCATATTGTGCTGCGCCAGGCTGTCTTCGACCTGGCGGGTGATGTCATGCGCAAACTTGATGACTTTGACAACGCGGCGCTGTTCATCAAACACCGGGTTGTAGGTGGCCTCCAGCCACAGGCGCTGGCCGTTTTTGCCAATGCGCTTGTAATTGCCGCCAAAATATTCGCCCTGTGCCAGCCGCCGCCAGAAATCGGCGTACTCGGGCGAGGCGGCAAACTGGCTGTCGCACAGCAAACGGTGGTGTTTGCCGACCAGCTCATCCCGCCGGTAGCCGGTGGTTTTGCTGAAGTTTTCATTGGCATCAAGAATAGTGCCGTCCGGCGCGAATTCAATCAGCGCGGTAGAGCGGTTGAGCGCGCTCAACAAGGCGTCTTGTTCTTTCAGTTGCTGTGCTTGCTGCCTGACTTTCTGTTTCAACGATGCGTTGAACATTTTTGCGCTTCCCCTGCATTTTTGGTTTTCTGGTTTGCACAGTGAAAGGCTGCGGTTTGATGCAGCCTGCAAGATACGGCCTTTGCTGTTTGCAGCGCGTGCCTATGCCGCCACGATGTAAAAGAGGGGCAATAGAAAATACTAGGATGATCTTTTTGAATAAGGCAACTTCAGCAAAGTCTGATATACAAAAGTGTATGTTTTTTGATGAGCGGCGCAAATTTGAAAACCAGCGGCGGATTTTTACTGGTTTGCCGTTTGTAACGACTTTGTTTCAGGCATATGTCCGTTTAATTGAAATAAGCGATAAAACCACCTGCCGCCTGGACGGAATTTCCGGCTATTTGCAAATGAACTGAAATAATGACCGCAAAATCGGCGTCATGGTTTTATGCCCAATTACTGCAATCAGGTGAATTGCTGATCATAAAAAACGGACTCAGTACATGCATCGGGATGAATAGAAAATAAAAAATAAAAAGCCGCGTTGAATGCGGCTTTTTCTGGTAAGTGCCATGGCTTAATTGCGCACACCCAGGCGATAGGTAGTGACTTGCCGATAGATTTTACCGGGCCGCAATATCACCAGCTCCGCATCTTCAGAATTGATCTGATTGGGAAAGCGCTGCGCCTCAAGGCACAGGCCATCACGTGCTTGCCAGGCGCGGCGGCCTTTCATGCCATCCAGAAAGTTGCCGGTGTACAACTGCAGACCGCGTTCGGTGGTAGAGGTCACCATTTCACGCCCGCTGCCCGGGTCATACAAGGTGGCGACATCCCGCAACACACCCGGCTCGCCGTTCAAGACATAACAATGATCAAAGCCGCTGGCCACGGTCAGTTGCTCATCAGGCCAGTCAAGGCGGGTGCCGACCGGTGCTGCGGTACGAAAATCAAATGGCGAGCCCGCAACCGGCACGGTGGCGACGGGGATGGATTCGTCATCAATGGCCAGATACTGATCGGCGTTGATCGACAGCAAGTGGTCGCGCACGTCGGACTCGCCACCGGACAGGTTGAAATACGCGTGGCTGGTCAGATTCAGCGGGGTAGGGGCGTCGGTGGCGGCGGCGTAGGCAATGGTCAGCGTGCCGGTGTCGTCCAGCCGGTAATCGACTTCGACCCGCAAATTGCCAGGGAACCCGCCCGCACCATCCGGCGAGATCAAAGACAGGCGCAAGGAGTCCAGCGAGACATGCGCTTGCCAGCGCTGGTTATGAAACCCGGCAAAGCCACCATGCAGATGGTTGGCGCCTTCATTGGCATCCGGGCTGAATTCCTGGCCGTCGATATTGAAACGAGCGCCCTTGATACGGTTGGCCCAGCGGCCGGCCACGCTACCAAAAAAGCCGCTGCCGTCCAGGTAACCGGCGGCGTCGCCGTAGCCCAGCAAGACATCAGCCATGCGGCCCGCCCGGTCGGGTGCGTACCAGGACACCAGCGACGCACCGACATCAGTCACCACCACGCGCATATCGTGGGAATTGCGCAGCGTAAACAAGCTGGCGCCGTTATCCCAGGGGGTGGTCTGGATAGGCAAAATGGACATTCAATCTCCGCGGATAAAGCGTAAAGCGCTGTTTTTGTTTTTGTTGATGGCCAGACACGTGCCGGCCCTGATTCTGTGTGCGTTGTTACAGCGTGACCACCGGCGGCACGCCGCGGGCATCTTTGCTGCGATCGTAGAATTCGCGCGGGGTGCAACCGAGTTCGCGTTTGAACACGGCATGCAGATACTGCAACGAGGTAAAGCCACAGCGGATGGCGATTTCGCTGGTAGAGAGTTCGCCCTGCAGCAGCATTTCGCGCGCTTTTTCCAGTTTGAACAGCAGAATTTCCTGGTGCACCGTGTAGCCCAGTTCCCGCCGGAAATAGCTTTCCAGCGATGAGCGCGAGACGCCGACGTAATCGGCCACCTGTTCGGTCTTGATGCCCTGGCAGGCGTACTGGCGGATGTAATGCCGCGCCCGCATCACATACGGGCTGGAGAGCGGCTGGTACTGGCTGGAGGCCAGCACGTTGATACCCACCGGCGGCACCAGAATGCGGGTGTTGCCAAGGCGCGCACCGTTCAGCATCTGGTGCAGCATGTGGGCGGCGGTGCGGCCCATTTCCTCGCACCCTTGCGCCACGGAACTGAGCGGAATGCGGTTCAGATTGCGGGTCAGCGGATCATTGTCGATGCCGATGATGGCCACTTCTTCGGGCACCGCAATCCCGGCGGTCAGGCAGGCTTGCAGCAAATGGCGGGCGCGGGCATCGGTCACGGCGATGATCCCGACCGGCTTGGGCAGGGCGTTGAGCCAGCTCATCAGGCGCTCGCTGGCGCCGTTCCAGCCATCGGGCGAGGTGGCCAGGCCGCGGTTGATGGGGGCATCTGCGCCGGCCAGTTTGATAAACGCCTTCTCACGCTCCTGCGCCCAGCGGTTTACCGGGGACTCCGGCAGGCTGTACATGGCAAAGCGTTCCAGACCCACATCAATCAGATGATCGTGCGCCAGGCGTACCAGCTTGAAATTGTCGGTGGCCACGTAGGGCACGCCGCTCGGGTAGTCGGCTTCATCCTGATAGGAACTGCCCACAGCCACCACCGGCAGCGGGCTGCGGCTCAGCGTCTCGGCCACGGCGGGGTCGTCAAAGTCGGCAATGATGCCGTCGCCTTGCCAGTGCTCGATACCGGAGAGCCGGCAGCGGAAGTCTTCTTCCAGAAACAGATCCCAGGCCACGCGGGTAGAGCGCAGGTATTCGCCAATGCCGGTAATTACTTCGCGGTCATAAATCTTGTTGGCATTGAACAGAAGCGCAATGCGGTGCGGCGCCTTGCCGCTGCGATCTGCCTGACTGGGGTGGTTCATGCTGTGTCCTTGAGTGGCTGCGCCAATGTGGTGCAAACAACGGCCCGGAAACGGTTTCAAAGTATGAGATGGATTGTAATTTGCGCCGCTTCAGGGCGCATCCCCTTGCCAAAAAATGGCAATGTCGCTGGCCGATTTCGTAATTGTGGCATGACGACTACAAGTCCTAGCATTTGCCTCGTTCATCGTCAGATCACCTGGAGTTACGCATATGGCTGAAGTCTTTGCCAACGTCGGCAAGGTCCGTTTTGAAGGTCCGCAATCCGACAACCTGTTTGCTTTCCGGCACTACAACCCGGATGAAGTCGTGCTGGGCAAAACCATGGCCGAGCACTTGCGTCTGGCCGTGTGCTACTGGCACACCTTCTGCTGGCCGGGCTCCGACGTCTTCGGCCCGGGCGTGTTCGAGCGCCCATGGTTCCGCAGCGGCGATGCCATTTCCGTGGCCAAGGGCAAGGCGGACGCCGCATTCGAGTTTTTCTCCAAGCTCTCTGTCCCGTTCTATACCTTCCACGATTGCGACGTTGTCTCTGAAGGCAACTCCATTCACGAGTACGTGGAAAACTTCAAGCAGATGGTCGATTACCTGGAGCAAAAGCAAGCCGAAACCGGCCTGAAGCTGCTGTGGGGTACCGCCAACGTGTTCAGCAACCCGCGCTATGCCGCCGGTGCTGCCACCAACCCGAACCCGGAAGTCTTTGCCTACGCGGCCACGCAAGTGTTCAACGCCATGGGCGCGACACACCGTCTGGGCGGCGCCAACTATGTGCTGTGGGGCGGTCGCGAAGGTTACGAAACGCTCCTGAACACTGACCTGAAGCGTGAACGCGCCCAACTGGGCCGCTTCATGCAGATGGTGGTGGAGCACAAGCACAAGCTGGGCTTCAAGGGCACCATCCTGATCGAACCCAAGCCGCAAGAGCCGACCAAGCACCAGTACGACTACGACAGCGCTACGGTGTATGGCTTCCTCAAGGACTTCGGTCTGGAAAAGGAAATCAAGGTCAATATCGAAGCCAACCATGCCACCCTGGCCGGTCACTCGTTCCAGCATGAAATTGCCACGGCGGTCTCGCTGGGCATCATGGGTTCGATCGATGCCAACCGCGGTGATCCGCAAAACGGCTGGGATACCGACCAGTTCCCCAACAGCGTGGAAGAAATGACGCTGGCCATGTACGAGATCCTGAAGGGCGGCGGTTTCACCAATGGCGGCTTTAACTTTGATGCCAAGGTGCGTCGTCAAAGCTCTGATCTGGAAGACCTGTTCATCGGCCATATCGGCGCCATGGATGTGCTGGCGCTGGCGCTCAAGCGTGCCGCGAAGATGATCGAGAAAGACACCCTGGCTGAACTGAAAGACCAGCGTTACGCCGGCTGGAATGGCGACTTTGGCCAGCAAGTGCTGGCCGGCCAGCAATCGCTGGAAGACGTGGCCAAGTGGGCGTTGTCGCACAACATCTCGCCTAAACACGTGAGCGGGCGCCAGGAGCATCTGGAAAACATCGTCAACCGTTACATCTACGGCTGATTTGAGCAGCTGCGCAGGCCAGGTCACGCAACAGTGGCTTTGGCCGGCGCACACCGCCACATCTGTTATGCATGCCGCGCCTGACCCCATGCTCGCGGGGCGTGCAGATCGGGCCGATGACGGCCTTCCTCGCTTGCTGTTTGCCGCTGTGGGCAACTACGGCGCTGGCAGCATTGGCGCTGCGGAACATTCCGCGGCGCCTTTCTTTTGTCTGGCGATTTTGTGTTTGATTTCAAACGGGATTTTCTGCTGAAAAAACGTCATCGGCTTCGGCAGATTTTGTAATTGTCCGAAACCGACTACAAGCAGAACCTGTGTCCACCTGATTGTCATGAATGAATTGCACCGGTCTGGTGCAGGAGTCACGATGTTTATTGGTATTGATCTGGGCACTTCCAGCCTGAAAGCCATTGTGCTGGACCGCGCCGGCACCGTCAGAGCCAGCGCCAGCGCGCCGCTCACGGTATCGCGCCCGCAACCCTTGTGGTCTGAACAAAGCCCGGCCGACTGGTGGGCCGCATGCGAAACAGCCATTCCCGCCGTGCTGGCGCTGGCCGCCAAAGAAGGCATTGTTGCCAGCGATATTGAAGCCATTGGCCTGACTGGCCAGATGCATGGCGCCACACTACTTGATGCCGCAGGCCAGGTGTTGCGCCCGGCCATGCTGTGGAACGACGGCCGCGCGTTTGCCCAGTGCGCTGCGCTGGAAAAGCGCGTGCCGCAATCGCGCCAGATTACCGGCAATTTGATGATGCCCGGCTTTACCGCGCCCAAATTGCTGTGGGTGGCAGAACACGAACCCGACGTTTTCAAGCAGGTCGCCACCGTCTTGCTGCCCAAGGATTACCTGCGCTATTGCCTGAGCGGCAATTTTGCGACCGACCTGTCTGATGCCGCCGGCACGCTGTGGCTGGATGTCGGCAAGCGCGACTGGAGCGATGAGATTCTGGCTGCCACCGGTCTCACCCGCGCGCACATGCCGCAATTGTTTGAAGGCAACCAGATTACCGGTCAGCTCAAGCCGGAACTGGCCGCGCGCTGGGGTCTGCGCAGTGTGCCGGTGGTGGCCGGTGCCAGCGACAACGCAGCCGGCGCCATTGGCGCGGGCATCGTCGCCCCGGGCCAGGCCATGCTCTCGCTGGGCACATCCGGCGTTTACTTTGCGGCGTCGGACGGTTTTCGCGCCAACCCGCAGCGCGCCGTGCACAGCTTTTGCCACGCACTGCCAGGCACCTGGCATTTGATGTCGGTGATGCTCTCTGCCGCGTCCTGCCTTGATTTCACCGCGCAACTCACCGGTTACGCCGACGTGCCGGCCATGCTGCAAGCCGCTGAAGGGCGTGGCCTGGATGCGCGCACGCCGCTGTTCTTGCCGTACCTGACGGGGGAGCGCACGCCGCATAACAATCCGGCCGCGCAAGGCGCTTTCTTTGGCCTGACCGCCGCCACCACGCCCGCCGACATGGCCAATGCCACGCTCGAAGGCGTTGCTTTTGGTCTGGCCGATGGTGTCGATGCGCTGGAAGCCACCGGCGTGGTGCCGGAAGAAGTCACCGTGATCGGCGGCGGCTCGCGCAGCGGCTATTGGGTGCAGATGCTGGCCGACGTGCTGGGCCGCGAGCTGGTGTGCCGCGAAGGCGGCGAAGTCGGCCCGGCGCTGGGTGCGGCGCGGCTGGCGCATCTGGCGATCGACCCCGCTGCCGATATCGCACAAGTTTGCCCGGTACCACCGGTAACGGGCCGCTTTACCCCCGATGCAAAACGCACGACGTGGCTGTCGCCGCGCCGCGCCCGCTTTGCCACGTTGTATCGGGCTGTGGAACCGCTGTTCTGAGCCGGCTGCGCTGTTGTAGCAGGCCAGATGGCAGGAGGAAGTACCAAGGCAATACGGTGTTTGCAACTGCAACGCCGCCCCAGTAAACGTTTTGCCCACAACTAAATGAACTGAGGAGTCACCATGAAAGCCAGATTGATTACGACCCTGCTCGCCAGCACACTGACCTCGGTGATGCTGTTTGCCGCCCCGGCCGCACACGCCAGCAAGGACAAGCCTGTTATCGGTTTCTCTATTGATGATCTGCGCGTGGAACGCTGGGCGCGCGATCGTGATTTCTTTGTTGCCGCAGCTGAAAAGCAAGGTGCCAAGGTGTTTGTGCAATCGGCCGATGCCAGCGAGCAACGCCAGATTTCGCAAATCGAAAACCTGATCTCGCGCGGTGTGGACGCCATCGTGATCGTGCCGTTCAACGGCAAGGTACTGACCAACACGATCGCTGAAGCCAAGAAAGCCGGTATCAAGGTGGTGGCGTATGACCGTCTGATCAACGATGCCGACATCGACGCCTACATCACCTTCGACAACACCAAAGTGGGTGAAATGCAGGCTGAAGGCGTGCTCAAGTTCAAGAACAAGGGCAACTTCTACCTCCTGGGCGGCGCCCCGACCGACAACAACGCCCGCATGCTGCGTGACGGTCAGATGAAGGTACTCAAGCCGTACATCGACAAGGGCGACATCAAGATTGTCGGCCAGCAATGGGTCGATGAATGGAGCCCGCAAAAGGCCCTGAACATTGTTGAAGACGCACTGACCGCCAACCAGAACAAGATTGACGCGATTGTGGCCTCCAACGATGGCACTGCCGGTGGCGCTATCCAGGCCCTGGCCGCACAAAAGCTGGCTGGCAAGGTACCGGTATCCGGTCAGGATGCTGACCTGGCTGCTGTGAAGCGCGTGATTGGTGGTACTCAGGCCATGACCGTCTACAAGCCGCTCAAGCTGATCGCCACCGAAGCTGCGCAACTGACGATCAACCTGGTGCAGGACAAGCCGGTGAAGTTTGATACCCAGCTGGATAACGGCAAGAAGAAGGTCAACACCATCTTGCTCAAGCCGACCATGCTGACCAAAGACAACGCTGCTGACATCCTGGTGAAGGACGGGTTCTACACTCAAGCTCAACTGGCCGCCCAATAATCAGCGGGCCGGCAAGGCCCGTTGGCCGGGTGATGTCCGCGTGCCGTACAACGTGTACCGTCTGCGCGGACATACCTTGCCACTGGGCCCTTGCCCACGCGCTGACCGCCACCTGGCCGGCCATGAAACGACCAGGGGGCGGGCGGTGGAATGCCAGGGCAAACCAGAAAGCGCCAGCTTTCCCGGTTTGCCCTGCTTGTTGAACTGGTTTGAGTCATCGGGAAACTGGTATGTCTGAATACCTGCTGGAAATGCGCAATATCCGCAAATCCTTCGCTGGCGTGAAAGCGCTGGACGGCATTGATTTGCGGGTGCGGGCCGGCGAATGTGTGGGCCTGTGCGGCGAGAACGGCGCCGGCAAATCCACGCTGATGAAAGTGCTCTCTGCCGTTTATCCGCACGGCACATGGGAGGGCGAAATCCTCTGGCAAGGCCAGCCGCTGGCCGCGCACACCATTCGTGAAACCGAAGAAGCCGGCATTGTCATCATCCACCAGGAACTGATGCTGGTGCCGGAACTGTCGGTCACCGAGAACATTTTCCTGGGCAATGAGATCACCCTGCCGGGCGGGCGTCTGAACTACGCCGCCATGCACCAGCGCGCCCAGGCGCTGATGAAAGAACTGGAAATGCCCGATGTGAACGTGGCCTTGCCGGTATCGGTCTACGGCGGCGGGCAGCAGCAACTGGTGGAGATCGCCAAGGCGCTCAACAAGCAAGCAAAGCTGCTGATCCTGGATGAGCCTTCGTCCTCGCTCACCACGGCAGAAATCCGCGTGCTGCTGAACATCATCAAGGGTCTGAAAGCGCGCGGTGTGGCGTGTGTTTATATCTCGCACAAGCTCGATGAAGTGGCGGAAATCTGCGACACCATCAGCGTGATCCGTGACGGCACACACATCGGCACGCAGCCGATGAGCACCATGTCGGTGGACCGGATTATCTCGATGATGGTCGGCCGCGACATTGCCAACCTCTACCCGCGTGAACCGCACGAGATCGGCGAGGTGGTGCTGGAAGCCAGCAACATCACCTGCTACGACGTCAGCAACCCGCAGCGGCGCAAGGTCAAGAATGTCTCGTTCAGCCTGCGCAAAGGTGAAATCCTGGGGATCGCCGGCCTTGTCGGCGCCGGCCGTACCGAACTCGTGAGCGCGCTGTTTGGCGCGTGGCGCGGCAAGTCTGAAGGCACGGTCAGCATCAATGGCAAGGTGGTGGATGTCTCCACCCCGGAAAAAGCCATCCGCCATGGCATCTGCATGGTGCCGGAAGACCGCAAGCATCACGGCATCGTGCCGGAGTTCGGCGTGGGCTGGAATATCTCGCTGCCGGTGCTGGGCCAGTACACGCATCTGGGCCGCATTGATAAAAGCGCCGAGCTGAAAACCGTCATGCACGAGATCGGCCGGTTGCGCATCAAGACCGCCAGCCCGCATCTGCAGATCACCGGTTTGTCTGGTGGTAACCAGCAAAAAGTGGTGCTGGCCAAAATGCTGCAGCCCAAGCCCGACATCCTGATTCTGGATGAACCCACCCGCGGCGTGGATGTGGGCGCCAAGTATGAAATCTACAAACTGATGTTTGATCTGGCACGCCAGGGCATCAGCATCATCATGGTTTCTAGCGAACTGGCCGAAGTGCTGGGCGTGAGCGACCGGGTGCTGGTCATGGGCGAGGGCGAATTGCGTGGCGAGTTCAGCAATGAAGGCCTGACGCAAGAGCAGGTGCTGGCCGCCGCACTCAAACCCATTGATGCAGTGATCCCTGAAGCCGCGTGATGAACAGCGCCCGCCCATGGGCGGGTGACAAGACACAGAAAGACGAGGAGTTCGCAATGATCAAGTCCGGCGCCGTTGCCGCAACCACCAGCCTGCCGGGTCAGGACCAACCCGCGCGTGGCTTTCCTGGCGTCAAGCAGTTGTTCAGCCAGAACAAGATTCTGGCTTTGCTGATCGCCATTGCACTGATCTGGGCGTTTTTTGCCTGGAAAACCGAAGGCGGCTATCTGACGCCGCGCAATATCTCTAACCTGCTGCGGCAGATGTCGATCACCGGCATGCTGGCCAGCGCCATGGTGTTCGTCATCATCTCGGGCGAGATCGACCTCTCCGTCGGCTCTTTGCTGGGCTTGCTGGGTGGTGTAGCCGCAGTGCTGGATGTGCATTACCACATGCCGCTGGCCGGCAATCTGGCCATCGTGTGCGGTCTGGGCTTGCTGGTGGGCTTGTTCAATGGCTACTGGGCTGCCTATCTGCGCGTACCGTCGTTCATTGTCGGTCTGGCGGGCATGCTGGCGTTCCGCGGCGTGCTGCTGGGCGTGACGGGCGGCTCGACCATTGCGCCGGTATCCGAACAACTGGTTTACCTTGGCCAGGGTTATCTGCCCACTTTGTGGGGTGACCTGATGGGCGTGGTCATCTTTGTCATTGCCGGTGTCGTCACCTGGCGCAGCCGCATGAACAACGTGCGTTACGGCCTGCCGGTAGCGCCGCTGTGGCGTGATGTCTCACGCGTGGTGGTGGCTGGCCTGGTGATCCTGGGTTTTGTGCGCGTGCTCAATGCCTACGATGGCATTCCCATCCCCGTGCTGCTGCTGATGGTGCTGCTGGCGCTGTTCACCTACATGGCCACGCAGACCGTGTTTGGCCGCCGCATCTACGCCGTGGGCAGCAATATGGAAGCCACACGTTTGTCTGGCGTGAATGTGCGCGGCGTGAAGCTGGCCATTTTTGCGCTGATGGGTTTGATGTGTGCGTTTGCCGGCGTGGTGAATACGGCGCGTCTGGCCGCCGGCTCGCCATCGGCCGGGTCGATGGGTGAGCTGGACGCTATCGCCGCGTGTTTCATTGGCGGGACCTCCATGCGCGGTGGCGTGGGCACGGTGCACGGCGCGCTGATTGGTGCGCTGGTCATGGCCAGCCTGGATAACGGCATGTCGATGCTGGACGTGGACTCGTTCTGGCAGATGATCGTCAAGGGCACCATCTTGCTGCTGGCGGTGTGGATCGACGTCGTATCGCGCGGTAGCAGCCGCTGAACCGGCAGATATGTAGATTCATCAAAAGGCCGGCGCGTTTGCGCCGGCTTTTTGTTTGCTGCGGCCAGCACTACCTGACCCGGCTTCAAGCCACTTTGGCTGGCCGGGCCACGGCGGCCGCCAGCGTTACCGCCAGATGCCCCGTGCGCTCCATATGCAGCACGCCGCCCAGCGAGTGGGCCAGTGCCTGGATCAATGCCAGCGTGACAGCGATATCGCCACCGGTATGCGTGGTCAGCCCCGCCTTGGCGGTGATGGTGATGCGCGCAGTGGTCTGCGGTTGTGGCTGGCTGACAATGGTCAGGTGCGCCGGATGTGCGGCCACCTGGGCCAGTTTGTCCAGCAACTGCCCCAGACGCGTGCCATCCATCCAGATTTCATCCACCACCACGCGCCGCAGATCAAAAGTAGAGGCCCACGGCGCGGCGCGGTAGGCTTTTTGCCAGTGATGCACCACGCCATGCAAGGACACCACCTGATCGGGCAGGGGCACTGGCGTACTGGTGCCCAGCCGGATCAGCTCAGAGAGTTCAAGAATCGTCCGGTAGAGCCGTGAACTGGCTTCGACCAGATTGACCACGCGGGTCTGCCCGCTGACCACGGTATCGGCCGTGGTGTTCTTGAAGGTGGTGTAACTATCGGCCGGCGACTGCGCCTGGGTACTGCCAGCGGGGCCGGTCAGGCGGGGTACGCCATGGGCGCGGTCGGTAAAGTCGATCAGCCCGCCAATGGCGCCCTGGATTTCCCCGGACGCGTTGCGCACGGGGTTGCACCAGACATGCAGCGAGCGCAACGAACCATTGAGGTGGACATGGGTGTCGACCGCGGTGGTACGGCCGGTTTGCATTTGCATCTGGTAATGCGCACTGACATGCGCCTGCAGGGCGGGATCAAACCAGGTGGCTTCATCGGCGGCGTAATCCGGATCGGCCAGCGCGGCGGCGTAAAGCTCCATGAAGCGCGGGTTGCACAAGGCCAGACGACCTTCCCGGTCACGCAGGAACATGGCATTGGGCGAGGATTCGATCATGGCCCGCAGCAGATGCAGGTTCTCCATGCTGCTGACATTGCTGTTGTCGCAGCGCAGGCTGCTGCCCAGATCCAGCCCGTGCGCTTGCGTCAGGTCGATCAGGCCGGCCAGGGTTTCCAGGCCGAACTTCTCCAGCAAGCGATGTTTGCACTGGTTCACATTCTGCCGGTCTGTCGCCAGTTGTTCGCTGATCTCGACACTGGAGTAACCCGCCGCCAGCATCTGCATGATTGCGATATCCAGCCCGGATAGACTGTCCAGCCGTGCTGCGCTGTCGGCCACCTTGACGGCGGGCGCTTCCGGAAACGCGCGCCGGCCTTGCAGCACGGTCCGCACCCCCAGCCGCAAGGCGCGGGCCCCGGCAAATTTGCTGACATAACCGCTGGCACCGGCCTGGGCACAACGCAGGGCAAAATGGCGGGCAGGTTGCGTGGTGTACATCAGAATGCGGGCAGAAGCGCACAAGGCGCAAATGCAGCGCAGACCATCCACGCCGCCCAGCGCAGGGAGCGTCAACTCGATGATGACAAGATCGGGCCGCTCTTTGCTGACCTGATCAAACAAGGTACGCGCGTCGCTGGCTTGCGCCACGATATGGTGGCCTTCCAGGCTCACCATCTGGACAAGCGCCTGGCGAAATTGCGGCGAAGCATCGGCAATCAGAATGCGGCCCAAAGCGGGACTCCGTAAGGCACAAATTTGGTTTGATTTGTAACTGTAGAGTCAAGTTAGCCCGCAGCAATGCAGCATTTCAAGGCCGTTTGCCGGAATACCCGCGCTGACCGGGGTGGTCAGGATAAGTGGGCGACAAATGGTAGTCTGACAGCGGCATATCGACATTCTTAAGGCCGTGTCAGCGACTGAAACTAGATCGGTATCTCTGGCGTGTCTGCATCCGGCCAGCGCTTGAAGCTGGCAGAGACGGTGAAATCGGCATGACTGGCAGAGTCAAACAAGCCTTCACGCTTGAACTGCATATTGTGGACCGCGACGATCACATGGCCGTTCAGCAAATCGCTGAGCGCGTTGGCGATGGCGTTTTCCACTTCGGTCACCGAGACGGTTTTCAAGGACGGGTTCATGCACGGCCCCTCTGCAAAATATTCCGGCAACATCCAGCCTGTGCCTGTCAGCGCCTTCTCACAGCCGGGGCGTGGCTGATAAGCGCGTAGGCGCATGCCGTACTGCAAGGCGCTGCCGATACAAGGTAAACCTGCGCTTGATGACAACTGTTCCTATGCTGAATGCACATATCAATGGCATAGCCAGGGCGGAAAGAGCGTGCGCGTATCCAGATCAGGTTGTTTGCGGCAGGTTTGCCAGGGTGTCCTGGCCTTGATGATTGCGCCGTGTGCCAGCGCATTTGACTGGAATGCCATGCACGATCCTGAAGATGGCGCGTTCGATATGAGCGACTATCTGTTGAACCAGAAGGGCTTCTTGCCGGTGCCGGCGGTGATTACCGAACCGGCCATTGGCTACGGTGGCGGGATGGCGCTGCTGTTCTTTGACAAATCCATGGCAGAGGCCAGTGAAGAGGCCAGAAAAACCGGTAGCATGGCGCCGCCCAATATCACCGGTGTCGGGGCATTCGGGACTGAAAACGGCACCTGGGGCGCCGGGCTGTTTCACTTTCACAGTTGGGATGGCGACCGCATCCGCTATCTGGGCGCGCTGGCCAAGGTGGATGTCAAAACCGACTACTTTGGCGCGCTGGATTTTGCCCGTTCCTACAAACTGGATGGCGATTTTCTGGTGCAACAGGTGCTGTTCAAGGTCCTGGACAGCCACTGGTTTATCGGCCCGCGTTATACCTATCTGAAAGCCAATACCCAGTTTACCGGCCAGATCGCCACCGAACTGGGCGGCTTTGAAAAAGACGTCACCATCAGCAAATTGGGCGCGGTGGTGGATTACGACTCGCGCGACAATATTTTCTGGCCCAGCAGCGGTACTTACTCTGAAATTGAAGCCCAGTACGCCCGCGATGCGTGGGGCAGCTCGCAGGATTTTGATACCTACGACGCCCGCGTCTACAAGTGGATTCCGTTTGGCAATACCTGGGTGCTGGGTCTGCGCGGCCAGGCCCAGGCCACCAGCGGCGATGTCCCGTTTTACGCGCAGCCTTTCATTGATTTGCGCGGCGTGCAAAAGGGCCGCTATCAGGACAAAAACACCGCAGTGGTCGAGACCGAGCTGCGCTGGAATGTGACCGAACGCTGGGCCGCGCTGGGTTTTGTCGGGGCCGGCCGCGCCTGGGGGAAATGGCATACGTGGGATGACGCAGAAAGCCCGGTCTCAGGCGGCGTCGGGTTCCGTTACCTGATCGCACGCAAGCTGGGGCTGGGTGTGGGGATTGACGTGGCCCACAGCAAGGATCAGAACGCCTGGTATATCCAGGTGGGGAGCGCATGGCGCTAGAACGGGTTTGGGGAGCAGAGCGGTGGCGTGCTGGCCAGGTGGATGGGCAATCCAGCGCCCCGGCACATCACGCCGCGTCGCTATGACATAATCTGTCCTGCGGCACCGCAACAACCAGAATACCCGCGTGCCGTTCCCGTGCCACTTCCCGACGAGTCATCATGTCCACGCAACCGCTGTTCCCTCGTACTTTCTCCGCCTTCCTGTTTGATATGGATGGCACCATCCTCAGTTCGATCGCCGCCGCAGAAAAAGTCTGGGGTGACTGGGCGCGCGAGCACGGGCTGGATGTCGCTACCTTCCTGCCGACCATCCATGGTGTCCGGGCGATCGAGACCATCAGAAAACAGCAACTGCCCGGCATTGATGAAGAAGCCGAGGCCGCGAAGATCCTGCAGGGCGAGATCGATTACCTGGAAGGCATCGAGCCGATTGCCGGTGTGGCGAAGTTTCTGGCATCGCTGCCCAAAGACCGCTGGGCCGTGGTGACCTCGGCCACGCGTGAACTGGCAGAAAAACGGATCGCCGCTGCCGGTTTGCCCATGCCGCCGCTGATGGTGTGCGGTGAAGACGTAAGCCACGGCAAGCCGGCGCCGGATTGCTTTGAACTGGGCGCGCGCAAGCTGGGCGTGAACCCGGCGCATTGCGTGGTGTTTGAAGATGCGCCGGCGGGGATTGCCGGCGCTGAAGCCGCAGGGGCGACGGTGGTGGTGATCACCGCCACCCACAGCCACCCCATGGACACCGCCCACACCCGCGTGCCGGGCTATGAAGCCTTGAGCGTGGCAGTGAATACCGATGGCAGCCTGAGCCTGATGACGCAAGACTGACCGCCGGCCAGCCGGGGCGGGTGTTTACAGCCCCGGCGTGAGGATGTGGATGGACGCGCCTTCGACCAGGTCTTTGGTCGCTTCACGGTGCGTCAGCATATGCGGCGCGGTCATATGCGCCTCCAGATGCGCAATGGTTTCCCATTGTTCCAGCATGAACACGGTGTCGGGCGAGGTCGTCTGGAAGGCGGCCTGCGTCACGGCATCGACCATGGGCGCGTAGGCGCCGCAGCCTTCTTCCTGCAGCACCGCAGGGATGATCTTCGCAAACGCCTCCAGCAGTTTCTCGCGCTGGCCCGGGCGGGCCTTGATGATGGCAACAACAGTCAGCATGGGTTTCTCCACAAACAAGGATCAGGCGCGACTGGCCGGGGCAAACAAAGTGGCCAGATGCGCGTAATAACGGTCGATATCCGCCGCAACGGCGGGCGCCTTGATCACATCATTGCAGATAAACGTGGGCAAGGGTGACATGCCCAGGAACTGGTTGGCCTTGTGGAACGGCAGATAAACGCCATCCACGCCCACGCCTTCAAAGAACTGTGCCGGATCGGTAAACGCCTCCATCGGCGCGTTCCAGGTCAGCGACAACATGTACTGCTTGCCCTGAATCAGCCCGCCGGAACCGTATTTCAGGCTGGCATCGCTGCGGCTGCGGCCATCGCTGGCGTACAGGCGGCCGTGGCCAGCGGTGAACACTTCGTCCATGTACTTTTTCAGCGTCCACGGTGCGCCCATCCACCAGCCGGGCATCTGGTAGATCACCACATCGGCGCGCAGGAATTTTTCGATTTCGGCTTCAACGTCATACCCGCCATCAACGAAGGTGGTCTCGACTTCAAACTGGAAGTCTTTCAGGGTTTTCTCGGCAAATGCGGCCAGGGTGCGATTGAGTTCGCCGGCGGAATGGCCAAACTGTTTACCGCCGTTGATGATCAGAAAACGGGTCATGATGTGCCTGTCTGTGTTGGTTTTGATTCAAGGCCGCCAGACTAACCGTCACGCGCGGGCAGAAAAACCGTGTGGCTGGAAAGAAACTGTTGACCGGCAGTCAAGGAAAAACCGTGCTTGAATGACAAAACAGCCAATAACCCTTCCGGAAAAACGCCATGACGCTCCGTCCGATCTTGTTCTGTGCCGCCGCAATCGCCTTGTTATTCAGTCACCTGGCGCTGGCTGCCAAACCGTCTTTCAATTGCGCCCGTGTTTCGACCACCGTGGAAAAAGCCATTTGCGGCAGTGATGATCTGGCCGCGCTGGATAAAGAAACCAGCCGGCTGTACAAACTGGCCGGTACCGATAAAAGCGCCAGCCAGACCGCGCGCAAACAACTCAAGCAGGTACAGCGCGGCTGGATCAAGGGGCGCAATGATTGCTGGAAGGCCGATGATCTGGACGCCTGCGTCACCGCCAGCTATGTCACCCGCATTTATGAACTGCGGGCCGATTTCCCGGCCACCCACCGCAATAGCGGCGCCACTACCAGCACCGGGCCATTTGCCATGCATTGCCCGGGCGTCAACGACACCATCCCGACGGCTTTTGTGCAGGTGGGGGCGGGCTATGCCTACGCCGCCTTGCCGGAGCACAAGCTGGTGCTGACGCAAGTGGTGGCGGCCTCTGGTGCGCACTATGAACTCAAGGTGGAGGACGGGCTGTTTTCGCTCTGGAACAAAGGCGCCGACGTATTGCTGCAACAACCCGGCCAGCCTGATGCCCAATGCACTATCGACACCCCGGCTTCAAGCACGTAAGGGTGCTTTGCGGGCGCAAATGCACCGGTTTGTTCCACCCGTGCATCATTGCAGGGAGAGAACGTAGCCGTGCGGCGGGGCTTGGGTTAGATTCGCGTTAACCGAAATAATGACAATGCATTGGAGGCAACGGCATGGCTTTGCCCGGTCCGCAGGCAAGAGAGGACGGCTGACTTGTTCAGATCCCGCGGGTTGTTTGCTTTTCCCTATGCGGCCCTGTTCGCCTTGCTGGCGGGGCTGTCTGTCACCGCGCTGCTGTTTCTGGCGGTCGGGCAGCTTGAATACGACCGGGTTTCGCTGGATTTCCGGCAGCAAGCCAACGAGCGCGTGTTTGCCGTGCGGGATGGGCTGGATGACATGGCGCAAGTGCTGGTCGTCATCAACCAGCTGTTTGTCACGGTAGACACTCCCGTCACGCGTGAGCAGTTCCACGTCTTTTCCAGGCCCTTGCTGGCGCGCTATCCCTATGTGCAGGCGCTCAACTTTCACCGGGTGATCCTGGATAGTGATCGGGCCGCTTATGAAGCGCAGATGCGCAAGACCTGGCCCGGTTTTACGATCACGCGACTGCAAAACGGCAAGGTCGAGCCCAGCCCGCGCCGGCCGATCTATACCGTGGTGGATTATCTGGAACCGCTGGCGGGTAACGAGGCCGCGCTGGGGCTGGATGTCACGGGCAATCTGGCCGAGCGCAGCGCGCTGGCCAACGCGCTGGCCACCGGCCGGCCGGCGTCTACCGGGCTATTGCAACTGGCGCAGGGGCGGCAAAGCGCCATGTCGCGACTGGGCTTTGTGATGCTGATGCCGGTGTATGCGCGCAATGCGCCACCCGGCTCGCCCCCCATTGGCGACACTGCCGCCGTGTTCCGCGCGGAAGGCCTCTTCAAAACCTTGCTGGACGGCGCGGGCGAGTACGATCCCAAAACGCATGTCGATCTGAGTATTTACGCGGGCAGGACGGCGGATGAGCGCAACCTGGCCTACCGCATTGGCAGCCCGCCGCCAGTGGCGCCGACGCAGGGCTGGTTGCCGGCCTGGTTATCCCCGCACAGCACCGAGGTCAGCGCCAGCACGTTTACCGTCGCCGGGCAGTCCTGGTACGTGGTGGTGTACGCGCCGATGCCGTTCTTTGTGAACCACGTTGGCTCGTTGATGACATTGCTGGGCGGCGTTTTGCTGAGCCTGCTGGCCACGGCCTGGCTGTGGCGGCAATCGATGCAGGCGGTCGAAATCCGCCGGCTGGTCGACAAGCGCACCGCTGCGCTCAAGCATGCCAACGCCGAACTGATGGCCGATATCACTGAGCGCATGCGCGTTGAGCGGCTGCTGGCAGACCGTGAACGCGAGTTCCGCGCGCTGGCCGAGAACTCGCCCGACGCGGTATGCCGCTACGGGCGGGGTGGCGAGATTCTGTATATGAACTCGCACCTGCACCAGATTCTGGGCAAGACCACGGACGATCCCAACGAGCGCATTCCGCCCGAGCGGTTTCCCGGTAATAGCCAGAAAACCTTTCTGAAGACCCTGCGCAAAGTGATCGCCATGGGCACGGACGATGAGGTGGAACTGGTGATCCAGCCGCCTTTTGAGGTGCCGCGCACGTATCACATCTTGCTGGTGGCCGAACGCGATGCCGATGGCAGCGTACGCGGCGCGCTGACCATTGGCCGCGACATTACCGAGTTCAAGCGCGTGCAGGCGCAATTGATGGCGCACGAGCAGGATTTCCGCACGCTGGCAGAGAACTCGCCCGACCTGATCGTGCGGTACGACCACGACACGCGCCGGCTTTACGCCAACCAGGCATTTGCCGATGCCACCGGCCAGTTATTGAGCGACGTTGTGAACAAGCCAGTGACCGAGGGCTCGGTGCTGCGCAATCCGGATGCCTTCAATGCCACGCTGGCCAATGTGCTGGAAACCGGGCTGGCCGATGTCATTGACGTTGAATTTGGCCAGCCGCTGAAAACCTGGCAAATGCGGCTGAACCCGGAATTCGACCCACAAGGCAATGTGGTGTCGGTGCTGGCCGTCGGGCGCGATATCACCGAGTTGCTGGCGTATCGCCAGAAAATCCACTCGCTGGCTTTCTACGATGTGCTGACCGGGCTGCCCAACCGCGCCTTGTTCAACGACCGCATCGCCCAGGCGCTGGTGACAGCGCAACGCAACAGCGACAAGGTCGGCGTGATGATGCTGGATCTGGACCGCTTCAAGACCATCAACGATACGCTGGGGCATTCGGCCGGTGATGACCTGTTGTGCGAAACCGCGCTGCGCCTGAAAAGCTGCGTGCGCGCGTCTGATACCGTGGCGCGGCTGGGGGGGGACGAGTTCATCCTGGTCTTGCCGGGCATTCGCGAAGAAACGCGCCTCAGTTCACTGGCCAGCCATATCCTGGGCCGGCTAGCCGCCCCCATGACGCTGGAAGGGCGCGAGCTGGTGGTGACCGGCAGTATCGGCATTGCGGTCTACCCGCAAGACGGCAACTTGGCGGAAACGCTGGTCAAGAATGCCGACGGCGCGCTGTATGACGCCAAAGCCAAGGGCCGCAACAACTTCCAGTTTTACTCCAGGGAAATCAGCCAGCGCGATCATGAACGGCTGGGACTGGAGACCGATCTGCGCCGCAGCATGGCCCGTGGCGAGCTGATGGTGTATTACCAGCCCAAATTTGATTTCAGCAGCGGCGAAGTGATCGGCGCCGAGGCCTTGCTGCGCTGGCATCACCCCGAGCGCGGCTGGGTGGCGCCGGACAGCTTTATCGGCATTGCCGAAGATACCGGGCTGATCATCGAGATTGGCGAATATGTGCTGCTGGATGCCTGCAAGGTGGCGGTTGAGTGGAACCGCAGCCACACGCGCGAACTGCATGTGGCGGTGAATATCTCGCCGCGCCAGGTGCAGCAAGCCGACATTGGCGCCACCGTGCGCAAGGCACTGACGGCGACCGGCTGTGCCCCGCGCTGGCTGGAACTGGAAATGACCGAAAGCCTGCTGCTGAAAGATCACGCCGCCACGCGCAGCACGCTGGAAACCATTTACGCCATGGGCGTGAACATTGCGGTGGATGACTTCGGTACGGGGTACTCCGCGCTCAGTTATCTGACGCATTTCCCCATTACCACGCTCAAGATCGACAGCTCGTTCATCAAGGACGTGATCCACAAGCCCTCCAGCGCAGTGCTGGTGCAGTCCATCATTGCCATGGCGCATGGCATGGGTATGCGGGTGGTGGCTGAAGGCGTGGAAACCGCCGAGCAGGCCGGCTGGCTGAAGGCGATCGGCTGCGATATGGGGCAGGGCTATCACTGGGGCAAGGCGGTGCCCGCTGCCGAATTCATGCTGGGCTAACCCGCTAGTTCAGGAGTGGCGATGTGGCCTGATCCAGCGTCACGCCTTCGACCTTCGCCGCGCCGGCCAGCACGCTGATGTACTGTGCCAGGGCCTTGTCCAGCGCCTGGCGTTGCAGGTCTTTGCGCACGCGCCCGGTAATGGCATCCAGCGGGATGACCTTGCCCGGCTCCCGCCGGTCAATGCGCAGGATATGAAAGCCGTAGCGGGTACGGACCAGTTGCGGCCAGATGCCGACTGATTGATCGGCAAACAGCGATTGTTCGAACTCCGGCACGGTATCGCCACGCTGCAACTGGCCCAGATTGCCGCCGGTTTCGGCAGAGGGGCAGTTGGAGTTCTCGCGGGCAGAGGCTTCAAAGTGGTCGGGATGCGCCTGCACGTAATGCAAAATGCCTTCGGCGCGGGCCAGCAGAGCCTGAACCGGCATGCCGGGCGTCATCTGCAAGAGAATATGCGACGCCCACACCAGTTCACCGGCGCTGTAACGGCTTTGGTGCGCTTCGTAGTAGCGCGCCAGTTCAGCCGCCTCTGGCACCGGCACGTGGACTTCCTGTTCCAGCAACTGTTCCAGCGCGCTGGCCAGCGCGTCGTCACTGGCGTCATCGGTCAGCAGGCCTACATCCACCGCCCGCTGGCGCAACAGTTCTTCTACCGCCGCACTGGACAGGCTGTGCAGGTCTGCCGCTTCGATACGGACATCATTGATGGTGGCAAACGGCATGAGTTAACGCTCCAGGCTGCGGCGGCGGGTGCGGACAATCTGGTACGGGCGGATCAGGTAAAACACCGAGGCAAAGCCGCTCCAGATATGAACCAGACGGGTAAACGGAAACACCAGAAAGATCGTCAGCCCCAGGAAGATATGCACCTGGTAGACCCAGGGCACGCCGATGAGTAGATCGGCATTGCCGGGGCGGAAGGTGACGATGCCTTGCACGTATTGCACCAGCACTTCAAAGCTGTAACCGGGCAACTTGTTGAGCGAGAACACCACCGTCAACAGCCCCAATGCCAGTTGCAGCCACAGGATCGCCAGCACCAGCACGTCAGACGTTCGGGTATTGGACCAGATGCGCGGCTCGGTAAAGCGCCGCCAGGCCAGCACGGTAATGCCGATCAGCGCGAACACGCCGGCAACGCCGCCAGCCACCATGGCCATCATTTCGTGCACATGCGGGCTCATCAGCGCCAGTACGATGGGTTCCGGCATCAGGAACCCGACCAGATGGCCGAAGAACACCACCAGCACGCCCAGATGGAACAGCATGGAGCCCAGCCGCAACTGGTGTTTGCGCAAGAGCTGGGACGAGTCGCTTTCCCACGTGTATTGCTCGCGGTCAAAGCGCACCAGGCTGCCCACAAAAAACATGGTCAGCGCAATGTAGGGATAAAACCCGAACAGAAACTGATGCCACCAGGGATCGGTCATGATGAGGCTCCTGATCGGCGCGCGGCCGGTTGGGACATGAACTGGATGGTCTGGGTAACTGGTTCGTTACCGCAACGGGTGTTCTGGTGGCCAAAGGCGGGTTCTTCCTGCCACTCTTTATCAATGTCTTCGAGCTCGGGCGGCGGCGCGGCGCGGGTCCAGTCCAGCCCGTCCTGCCGGCCCAGCTGCAAGATGGCCTCAAAGATGGCGGCGTAGTCACTGCCTTTGGCCAGCAGGGTTTCACCCAGCGGGCGCAACAGGTGGGCGCAGTCGGCAATCAGGGTCTGCGCAGTTTTCATGTCCACACAACTGCAGAACTCCAGCAGCGCGGGCAGGTAGTCCGGCAGTTCGCCGTCTTGCAGATACAAGCCGGCGGTTTCATAGGTTTGCAGCAGATCAACCATGGCCGAGCCGCGATCGCGTGACTCGCCGTGCAGGTGTTCAAACAAGTGCAACGACGTACGCCGGCCGCGCTCAAACAGGTTTACCCAGTTTTCTTCGGCATCCAGCAAATCGCTGGTGGCCAGCCGGGTGCACAGCGGGATCAGGCGTTCTTTCTGCGGCTGAGCCAGCAAACGGCTGCTCATCAGCACGTCGTGGATGGGCACCACCGCCGCGACCATGTCCCGGGCCGGATAACCCAGCAAGGCCGCCAGCGCGCGCAGGGGCAGGGTGTGCGGGCCGGTTTCAGTGGTCAATGGTGTTCTCCGGCGAGTTACCGGCAATGGTCTTGAGCGGGAAGACTTTCTTGGTGCCCATCTTGCCGCCAAACAAACTGGTTTCTGTCGTGCCATCAGAACAACCATTGCCAAACGAGAACCCGCAGTCGCCGCGCATCTGGTAGGCGTTTTCTGCGTATTCGCGATGCGTGCTGGGGATGACAAACCGGTCTTCGTAATTGGCAATGGCCAGATAACGGTGCATGTCCTCCACCTGGTTGAGGCTCATGTTGACCTGATCCAGCAACGGCAGGTCATCCGTGCCTTCCAGCTGGCGCTGGCGGAAGAACGCGCGCATGGCCAGCATGCGTTCCAGTGCCGACACCACGGGCGCCTCAGCGCCAGCGGTGAGCAGGTTGGCCAGATAACGCACCGGAATGCGCAGGCTGTTTACATCCGGAATATGCCCGTTCACGCCCACTTCGCCGGCATTGGCGCGGGCCTGGATGGGCGAGAGCGGCGGCACGTACCAGACCATGGGCAAGGTGCGGTATTCCGGGTGCAGCGGGAAGGCGATTTTCCATTCCACCGCCATCTTGTACACGGGCGAGTGCTGCGCGGCGTCCAGCCAGTTTTCCGGCACACCGTCCTTGCGCGCCTGTTCCCGCACTGCCTCGGAGTGCGGGTCGAGGAAAATCCCCAGTTGTTCCTCGTACAAGGACTGCGGGTTTTCGGCGCTGGCGGCTTCTTCAATACGGTCTGCGTCATACAGCAACACACCCAGATAGCGGATGCGGCCCACACAGGTTTCTGAACACACGGTGGGCTGGCCGGCCTCGATCCGCGGATAGCAGAAGATGCATTTCTCGGCCTTGCCGGAAGACCAGTTGTAATAGATCTTCTTGTACGGGCAGCCGGACACGCACATGCGCCAGCCACGGCATTTGTCCTGATCGATCAGCACAATGCCGTCTTCTTCGCGCTTGTAGATGGAACCGGACGGACAGGACGCCACGCACGCCGGGTTCAGGCAGTGCTCGCACAGGCGCGGCAGGTACATCATGAAGGTGTTTTCAAACTCGCCGTAGATCTCTTTTTGCACGGACTCAAAGTTGTAGTCCTGGCTGCGTTTGGCAAACTCGCCGCCCAGGATTTCCTCCCAGTTCGGGCCCCATTCGATCTTTTCCATGCGCTTGCCGGTCAGGATGGAAATCGGCCGCGCCACCGGCTGGGTTTTCATCTCTGGCGCGGTTTGCAGGTATTCGTAATCGAACGTGAACGGCTCGTAGTAGTCGTCGATCTCTGGCAGGTTGGGGTTGCCAAACAGATTGAGCAGAATCTGCAGCCGGCTGCCTTGCTTGAGCTTGAGTTTGCCGTTGTCCTTGCGCGTCCAGCCGCCGTTCCAGTGTTCCTGGTTTTCCCAGTCTTTGGGGTAACCGACACCGGGCTTGGTCTCGACATTGTTGAACCAGGCGTATTCCACGCCCAGCCGGCTGGTCCACACGTTTTTACAGGTGACCGAACAGGTATGGCAGCCGATGCATTTGTCCAGGTTCAACACCATGGCGATTTGGGCGCGGACTTTCATTTTCGTGTGTTCTCCGTAGCGCTTGAGTGCGGCGCTGGTTGCACTGGTGCTGGCCTTTGCAATGCGCGCTGCAGGGGGGATCTCGGCGTGATAGCGATAATCCACCGTTGCAATGCGTTGTTAGCGCCTTGCGGCGCGGTGTTTTGATACCGGCGGTGGCCGGAGCACGTTACTTTCTTTTGCTTCGCCAAAAGAAAGTAACCAAAGAAAAGGCGACCCCTGCGACTGCGCTCGCTGCGCGAGTTCCCTGCGCTTCTCGCAAGCCGCGGCTGGCTCCAGGGAACTCGGGCTAAAGCCCTCAAACACCCTTGCGCCGAAACCCCGCGCCTTGCTGCGATGCTCGGCGCTGTCAAAGGGGCCCGACGTCAAAAGCAGCCCCAACTGCAACAGCAACAGCAACAGCAACAGCAACAGCAACCCCGAAAATCAACTGCAACCGCGATCCCGAAAAGCAAAGGCGAAGGCGATATCTACTGCGCCTGCATGCCACCGCCTCGTCATTCCTGCGCAGGCAGGAATCCAGCGGCGATATCAGGCTTGGTAAAGGCACCTCAAAACACCCCCAATCCCACAAACCACGATTCGCAAGATTGACCGGTTCACCCCTTCACTTCGTCATTCCCGACCTTGGCGGGGGGATCCAGCAAAGCCGTCAAAGGCACCACCCAGACCCGTCTTACGTCGCCTTGTCCGGATCAAGCCCTTTCACGTGGTCTTCATCGGCATCGGCCCAGTTCACGCGGTTCATTTTGCGCACGATCACGAATTCGTCGCGGTTGGAGCCGACGGTGCCGTAGTAGTTAAAGCCGTAAGACAACTGTGCATAGCCGCCAATCATGTGCGTGGGTTTGAGCACGGCGCGGGTGACGGAGTTATGAATGCCGCCGCGGTGTCTGGTGACTTCAGACACCGGCACGTTCACGATCTTTTCCTGGGCGTGGTACATCATGCACATGCCTTCTTTCACCCGCTGGCTGACCACGGCGCGGGCGGCGATGGCGCCGTTGACGTTGAAGAGTTCGATCCAGTCGTTGTCTTCAATGCCCACCTTTTTTGCATCCACTTCAGACAGCCACACAATCGGCCCGCCGCGGCTGAGCGTGAGCATGATCAGGTTGTCGGTGTAGGTGGAGTGGATGCCCCATTTCTGGTGCGGCGTGATGAAGTTGAGGGTGATCTCCGGAAAACCATTGGCGTGCTTGCCCTTGAGCGGGGCGACGGTGCGGGTGTCGATCGGCGGGCGATAGCTCACAAGGCCTTCGCCAAAGTCGATCATCCAGCGGTGGTCCTGGTAAAACTGCTGCCGGCCCGACAACGTGCGCCAGGGGATCAGCTCATGCACGTTGGTGTAACCGGCGGTGTAGCTCACATGTTCACTCTCGATACCGGACCAGGTGGGCGAACTGATGATCTTGCGCGGTTGCGCCTGGATATCCCGATAGCGGATTTTCTCGTCTTCGCGCACGTCGGCCAGGTGGCTGTGCTGGCGGCCGGTGAATTTCTCCAGCGCTTGCCAGGCTTTTACTGCCACTTCGCCATTGGTTTCCGGCGCCAGTTGCATGATGGTCTCGGCGGCATCAATGTCGGTTTCGATGCGCGGCAAGCCCTTGCTGATGCCTTCTTCGGTGACGATCCGGTTCAGCTTGCCCAGGCCATCAACCTCATGCTCGGTGTTCCAGTTGATGCCCTTGCCGCCATTGCCCAGCTTTTTCATCAAAGGGCCCAGGGCGGTGAAGCGCTTGTAGACGTTGGGGTAGTCGCGTTCGACCACCACCATATTGGGTGCGGTTTTGCCGGGGACCAGTTCGCACTCGCCCTTTTTCCAGTCCAGCACGTCAAAGGGTTGCGCCAGTTCGCCCGGGGTGTCGTGTTGCAGCGGGACCAGCACCAGGTCTTTTTCCAGACCCAGGTGGCCGGGGACGAGTTCTGAGAATTTCTTCGCGAAACCCTTGTAGATTTCCCAGTCGCTACGGCTTTGCCAGATCGGGTCAACGGCGGCTGACAGCGGGTGGATAAACGGATGCATATCGCTGGTGTTGAGGTCGTTTTTCTCATACCAGGTGGCGGTGGGCAGCACGATGTCTGAATAAAGACAGGTGGTGCTCATGCGAAAATCCAGCGTGGTGATCAGGTCCAGTTTTCCTTCTGGCGCCTTGTCGTGCCAGACCACTTCTTCCGGTTTTTCGCCGCCGGTTTCGCCCATGTCACCTTGCTGGATGCCATGCTGCGCGCCGACAAAATGCTTGAGGAAATACTCGTGCCCCTTGCCCGATGAACCAAACAGGTTGGAGCGCCAGACAAACAGGTTGCGCGGGAAATTCTCCGGCGCATCCGGGTCTTCGCACGCCATGCGGGTCTGGCCGGATTGCAGTTGTTGCACCAGCCAGTCTTTGGGCTCGACCCCGGCCGCGGCGGCTTTGGCGGCCACGCTGAGCGGGTTGGTGTTGATCTGCGGCGATGAAGGCAGCCAGCCCATGCGTTCGGCGCGCACGTTGCAGTCGATCAGCGTCTTGCCATAACGGCCGGTGTCGGCCAGCGGCGAGAGCACTTCGGCCGTGGTCAGGGTCTCGTAACGCCATTGATCGGTATGGGCGTAAAAGAACGACGTGCTGTTCATATGGCGTGGCGGGCGGGCCCAGTCCAGCGCAAACGCCAGCGCGGTCCAGCCGGTTTGCGGGCGCAGTTTTTCCTGGCCCACGTAATGCGCCCAGCCGCCGCCGCTTTTGCCAATACAACCGCACAGCATCAGCATGTTGATGGCGGCGCGGTAGTTCATGTCCTGGTGATACCAGTGATTCATGGCCGCGCCGATGATCACCATGCTGCGGCCTTCGGTTTTCTCGGCGCTCTGCGCAAACTGGCGGGCGACTTCGATCACTTTTTCCGGCGGGACACCGGTGATCTTTTCCTGCCACTTCGGGGTGTAGGCAATGTCATCGTCGTAGCTGCCGGCGGCCTGGCCACCCAGACCCCGATCCACCCCGTAATTGGCGCACATCAGGTCAAACACCGTGGTGACCAGGGTCTCGCCCACGCGTTTGACCGGCACATGCCGCACCAGGACGTCGCCACCCTGATCGTTGTGGGTAAAGTATTCGTGTTCCTGTGCGCCAAAGTAGGGGAAGGCCACGCCAAGGACGTCATCCCTGTGCGCCTGCAAACTCAGCGCCAGTTTTACCTCGGCCCCGGCGCCGTCTTTTTGCTCCAGGTTCCATTTGCCCAGATCGCCTTCTACCTGCTGACCCCAGCGATAACCAATCGAGCCTTGCGGCGCGACAAAACGCTGGCTGGTTTCGTCAAAACCGACTGTTTTCCAGTCCGGGTTATTGGCCTGGCCCAGATGATCAGCAAAATCAGAAGCCCGCAAGAAGCGGTCTGCCACCCAGTGTTCGCCCTGTTTTTTTAGCTGCACCAGCATGGGCAGATCGGTCAGGCGGCGGCAGTAGTCATCAAAGTAGGGCACGGTCCGCTGCACGAAAAACTCGGTCAGGATGACATGACCCATGGCCATGCCCAGCGCGGCATCCGTGCCTTGTTTGGGGTGCAGCCAGATATCAGACAGCTTGGCGACTTCAGAGTAATCCGGCGTCACCGCCACAATCTTGGTGCCGTTGTAGCGGGCCTCGACAAAGAAATGGGCGTCCGGCGTGCGCGTTTGCGGCACGTTGGAACCCCAGGCAATGATGAAGGCAGAGTTGTACCAGTCGGCCGATTCCGGCACATCGGTTTGCTCGCCCCAGGTTTGCGGGCTGGACGGCGGCAGGTCGCAGTACCAGTCGTAAAACGACATCAGCGTGCCGCCCAGCAGGCTCAGGTAACGGCCGCCAGCGGCATAGCTGACCATGCTCATGGCCGGAATGGGCGAGAACCCGACAACCCGGTCTGGCCCCCAGGTCTTGATGGTGTGGATATTGGCGGCGGCGACGATCTCGTTGGCTTCTTCCCACGTTGCCCGCACAAAGCCGCCCCGCCCGCGGATTTCCTTGTATTGCTGCGTTTTGGCCGGGTCTTCCACGATGGATTTCCAGGCCTCTACCGGCGCCAGTGTTTTGCGCGCCTCGCGCCACAACCGCAGCAAGCGGCCACGGATCATGGGGTATTTGATGCGGTTGGCGCTGTACAGATACCAGCTGTACGACGCCCCGCGTGAGCATCCGCGCGGCTCGTGATTGGGCATATCCGGGCGCGTGCGCGGGTAGTCGGTCTGCTGGGTTTCCCACGTCACAATCCCGCCCTTGACATAGATTTTCCAGGAACAGGAGCCCGTACAGTTCACGCCATGGGTAGAGCGCACGATCTTGTCGTGCTGCCAGCGCAGGCGATAGGCCTCTTCCCACTGCCGGTCTTCGGCACGCAACTCGCCATGGCCATTGGAAAACGGCTCGCGCTTCTGGCTGAAATAGGTCAGGCGATCAAGAAAATGACTCATGACTTGCCCCGGTAGAACAGTGGGTGGGGAGTGTGAAAAGCCGGTGTGAAGGGTGAACAATGAACCGGAAAACCGCGCATGCACGGGTTTGCTTTTCACCGTTCACATTTCACGTTTCGCTTTTCGCAGCTCCTGTTCAGCACGGCATGGCTGCGCCCTTGCGGGCGTAGCGCCACCAGCACAGCAACACGCAGGTGATGTAGAACACGATGAAGGCGTAAAGGGCTGCTTCGGCCGAGCCGGTGGCATCCATCGACACCCCGAAACTTTGCGGGATGAAATACCCGCCATACGCGCCGATCGCGCTGATAAACCCGCCGGCAGCGGCCGCTTCGACTGCACCATCCAGCAAGGCTTTTTTCTGCGCGGCTTCGTCTTTGCCTTCGGCCGCTTTTTTGGCCAGGCGCGGAAAGATCACCGGGATCATCTTGTAGGTCGAACCATTGCCAATGCCAGAGAGCAGGAACAGCGCCTGGAACATCAGGAAAAAACCCCAGAAACTGCCACCGACCGGGTTGCCATCGGCCCCGGTGTGCGGCAGGAAAGACAGCACGCCAAAAATGGCGGCGGCCATCAGCACAAACACCCACATGGTCACGCGCGCGCCGCCGCCCAGTTTGTCGGACACCGTGCCGCCCACCGGGCGGATAATGGCGCCGATCAAGGGGCCGATAAAGGCGTAGTCGGTGACGTTGATCTCGGGGAACTGGGTTTTGGTCAGCAAGGCAAAGCCAGCGGAAAAGCCGATAAAGCTGCCGAACGTACCCAGATACAACCAGCACATCAGCCAGTTATCCAGCCGTTTGAAAATGACCGCTTGCTCAGCCACCGTGGCTTCTGCCACGGCCAGATCATTCATGCCGAACCAGGCCGCCAGCGTGGCGGCAATCACCAGCGGTACCCAGATGAAACCGGCGTTCTGCAGCCACATCTGATGCTCGGCGCCGTTCTGGGTATACGTTTGCGGCTGGCCGCCCAGCGCGCCAAAGATGCCCATGGTGATGACAATGGGCACCAGAAACTGCATGACCGACACCCCCAGATTACCCAGGCCCGCATTCATGCCATTGGCCCAGCCTTTGCGCTCTTTGGGGAAAAACCACGCAATGTTGGCCATGGAACTGGAGAAATTGCCGCCGCCAAAGCCGCACAACAGCGCAATGATCAACATGACCGAGAACGGCGTGTTCGGATCTTGCAGCGCAAAACCCAGCCAGATCGAGGGGATCAGCAAACTGGCGGTGGAGAGGGTGGTCCACTTGCGCCCGCCAATGAGCGAGGGCATAAAGCTGTAGAAAATCCGTAGCGTGGCGCCAGACAGATTGGGCAGGGCAGTCAGCATGAACAGCTGGTTTTTGGTGTAGTGAAAGCCCACTTGCGGCATTTTCAGGACCACCACGCTCCACACCACCCAGGTGGAAAACGCCAGCAACAGACAGGGGATGGATATCCACAAATTGCGCTTGGCAACGCGTTCGCCTTCGCTTTCCCAGAAGGCGGGGTTGTTGGGTTCCCATCGCGTGATCCGGTGTGCCACAGCGCCCCCTGTCAGAAGTGTCAATGTCAGCCAAAGCGTTTCTAACAATAGCCAGCATTACCCTGATTGCAAGCTGGCAAGTGGCATGGTGTTGGCACTTGCAAGCAGCGGTCAGACTCTTTGCCTGCAGGATTGCACCGACAGCGTTGCACAGGGGTTGAACCGCCACGCCGGAATTCTGTTAGCATAAGCGCACTGGATTCATCCCCGTTTCAAGAGACTTCTTCATGTTTGCAACCGCCCAGCGCATCGCAGCACAACCGGCCCCGCAGCCGGCGCATGCGCTTGCGCGTGTGAACATGTCCCCGCCGTCTGCAGTGGCTGTCGTTGCAGTGGCCGCAGTGCTTGCCCTGGCACCACCACGTGCCGTGGCAGTGCGCTGATCCGCGCCGCTTCTTTCCCCTGACCCTTGTGTTGTTCTAACAGCGCCCGCTGTGGCGCGGTCTGGGGCTATCCGACTTTTTGCAGACGGGATTTCCCATGAATATCCGTACTTTGTCCTGGGCCGCGCCCATGACTTTCTTTGTGCTGCTCTGGAGCAGTGCACCCCTGTTTACCCGTTGGGGGCTGAATCATGCCTCTGTGATGGCCTTGCTGGCGCTGCGTTTTGCGCTGGCGCTGGGCGCTTTGCTGGTACTGGGCTGGCGCGACAGGCGCTGGCTGCCGGCGCCAGGCACGCGCTGGCGGGTAGCCGGTGGCGGCTTGCTGATGATGAGCTGCTACTCGGTATGTTATTTCCAGGCCATGGCCCACGGTATGACGCCCGGGGTGCTGGCCACCGTGCTGGGCACGCAACCCGTGCTGACTTTGCTGGTGACCGAACGGCATTTTGCGCCGGCACGGCTGGCCGGCTTGCTGCTGGCACTGTCCGGGCTGGCGCTGGTGGTGTGGCAAAGCCTTATCGTGGCGCACTTGTCTGCGGCGGGCGTGGTGTTTTCACTGGGCGCGCTGGCATGCATGACCCTGGGTGCGCTGGTGCAAAGCCGGGTCAAGCAATCGCCGGGTGTGGTACTGCCCTTGCAATGCGCCATGAGCCTTGGCGTGTGCCTGATACTGGGTGCCGTCCAGCCCATGCATGTTCAATGGCACTGGACGGTGCTGGTCTCGGTGCTGTGGTTGGGGCTGGTGGTATCGGTCGGGGCGCAGATGCTGTTGTACCGCATGATGGCCAGCGGCAATCTGGTGAACGTGACCAGCCTGTTTTATCTGGTGCCCGTGGTGACTGCATTGCTGGATTACCTGGTGCTGGGTAATGCGCTCACCGGATGGGCCATGCTGGGCATGGGCATCATCATTGCCGGTTTGCTGGTGGTGTTCCGGGTGAAAAAGCCGGGCGGTTGATCAGCGCTGAATTTGCTGGCGCGCCAGGCCGCTTGCCTCGTGCGCCAGCAACCAGCGTTTGCGTTCAATACCGCCGCCATAGCCGGTCAGATTGCCATTTTTGGCAAACACCCGGTGGCAAGGCACGATCACCGCCAGCCGATTCTGCCCGTTGGCGGCGCCCACTGCACGGGCGGCATCGGGCCGGCCGATCCGTTCGGCCTGTTGCTGATAACTGGCCGTGCTGCCAAAGGGCAGGGCCAGCAGGGCTTGCCAGACCTGCTGCTGAAACGCGGTGCCAGGCATATCCAGCGGCAGATCAAAGTCCAGCCGCTGGCCGGCAAACCAGGCGTTGATCTGCTGTTCTGCTTCTCGCGTGTAGTCGTGCGGGGCGTCGATCACCGGTGCGGTCAGCAGGCGGCTCAGGTCCGCGTATTCTTTGGCCAGCGTCGGGCGCTCGATGAATTCCAGCAAGCACAAACCGCGGTCGGTCGCGCAGGCGATCATCGTGCCCAGACGGGTTGCAAAGGTGTGACGCGCAATCGGCCCGTGCTGACCCATGCGGACAATCAAGCTTTAGGGGCCACGCGGCGGCCGTCGGCGTCGATGACCACTTCGCCATCTTCTTTGGCAAACGGCCCTTGTTGCGCGGCGGGCAGGATATCAAGCACGCGTTCAGAGGGCCGGCACAGCCGCGTGCCCAGCGGTGTGACCACAATCGGCCGTTCAATCAGGATCGGGTGCGCCAGCATGGCGTCCAGCAATGGGTCGTCGCCAAGGGCCGGGTTGTCCAGTTGCAGCGATTCGTACACCTCACCCTTTTTGCGCAGCAAGGCGCGCGGTGTCATGTCCATGGCGGCCAGCAGCGCAGTCAACTGGGCGCGGTCCGGCGGGGTTTGCAGGTACAGGATCACTTCGGGTTCGATCCCGGCGTTGCGGATCAGCGCCAGCGTATTGCGTGAGGTACCGCAGGACGGGTTGTGATAAATGGTGACGGTCATGCTGCGGTTACCCCGGTAGAAATGAAAAACGCCTGCCAGGCATTACACCGGCAGGCGTGGGTGATGCTACCGCAACTCGTCAACCTTTGCGTGGCTGGAACGCCTTCACGCCGGTCTGCCAGAAGATAAAGGCGTATTCGTCGGCCATTTGCTCATCAATCTGTTTGCGCGACGACCCCAGGCCATGGCCGGCATCGTAATCCACACTCAGAATGACCGGCTTGCCGGAGGTTGTCGCTTTTTGCAGGCGCGCCGCCATCTTGCTGACTTCCCACGGTGCCACGCGTGGATCATTCACACCCGTGGTCAGCAGCACCGCCGGGTATCTGACGCCGTTTTTCACATGCTGGGTGGAATCCATGGCCAGCAAGTCCTTGAAACCGGCTGCGGTTTTGATGCTGCCAAATTCGTCGATATTGTCCGGCCCGTTGGGCGAGAACTCCATCCGCACGGGATTGGATGAGCCGACATCAGACACCACCACGGCAAACAGCTCCGGTGCTTCGGTCATTGCTCTGCCCACTGTAATGCCACCGGCAGAGCCACCCTCAATCGCCAGATGCTGCGGGTCTGTCCAGCCATCCTTGATCAGGCTTTTGCAGCAATCGATCAGATCGCGCCAGGTATTGGGTTTGTTGGGGCCCTTGCCGGCTTGCCACCAGCGTTTGCCGTACTCGCCACCGCCACGCACATGCGCGGCCGCCATCACGCCGCCTTGCTCCAGGAAAGAGATAAACCGGGTAGAGAAATACGGCGAACTGACGATCTGGTAAGAGCCATAAGCCTCTACCCGCGTCGGGTTCTTGCCATCGCGCTTCAGACCCTTTTTCGACACGATCGACAGCGGCACGCGCGTGCCGTCGCGGGCGATGGCAAAGGTGCGGTGGGCCTCATAAGGCGAGAGATCGACATCCGGCTGCGATACGAGGCCGGTATCGCTGGTCTGGCCCGTCGCGGGGTCGTAACGGAACACGGTGGGGGGCACCAGCCAGCTGGAGCCGAGAAACCACGCGCCATCCATGGTTGAGAGTGTACTCAGGCCATCAACCGAGCCCTCGTACGGCAGCTTGATTTCCAGACTCTGGCCGGCATCATCAATGCGGATCAGGGTGTTGTAACCGCCATCCATCAATTGCAGATACAGGCCATCCCGCGCCAGGGTCATGGCGCTGACAACCACATCGCCAGCGGGGCGGACAACCTCGGCGGCCTTGATATCCGGCGCTGCTGCGCTGGTGCTGAGAATCTGGCCGTTCTGCGCCGCACCGTGCGTGCTCAGCATATACAGTCGATCACCGCGCTGGATCACGTTGTTCACGTCGTCGCCGACATCGCAGACCTTGCGCCAGCCCGGGTTGCCAGCCAGCACATCTGCCAGTTTTGCGCAGTACCAGGGATTGGCCAGGCGCACACCCCCCATCGACGCCGCTAGTACATAGTCAGAGGCCGGATCAGTCTGAATGAACGGGAACTCGATCGGGTCCACATCCACCCCCGGCCATTGCTGGCCAGCCAGCATGCGTTGATCGCTGCTGACGGGCGTGCCCAGTTTGTGCAGCCAGTTGGCGCTGTCTTGCTGGTAGTTCAGATCAGTGGGCTGGCGACCTGGCGCAAAGCGGTTATAGAAAAAGCCGCTGCTGTCGGGCAACCAGCTGGGGCCGGCCTGGTGCGTGCGGTCTATTTCTTCCGGCAGATCGGTGTGGGTCTCGATCTCCAGCACGCGCAGCACAGAATTTTCTGAACCGGCTTTGGAAATGCCATAGACCACGTATTTGCCGTTGGGGGAGGGCAGCCACCAGTCCAGCGCCGCGTGCGAGCCTTCAATCTGGATGGTGGTCGGGTCAATCAGCAAATGCTCGGTGGCGTCCCCGTCATTGCGCATGAACAGTTTGAAGTTACTGCCGTTTTTGGGGCGCTTGGAATAAAAAAGCCGGCCTGCCGCAGGAATGATCGCTTCAGGCGCTTCCGCCCCCGCGGATAGTTCAGATAAACGCAGCGCCAGCGCCGCCCGGCCCGGAATCCCATCCAGCACCTGCCGCGCGTATTGCGCCTGACCCTTCAACCACTGTTGCCATTCCGGGGAGGCGGTGTTTTCCATCCAGCGGTACGGGTCGGTGATGTGCTGACCCCACAAGACTTCAGTCACCGGCTTGACCCGCGCCGCAGGCGGCCGCGCAATGGCGGCCCACGTCGGCAAACTGGTCAGCAAAGGCATCGCGCCCAGGATTTTCAGAACGTCTCTACGCTGCCAGCCTTGACTTGCCATTGTGTACTCCTGGGTGACGGGGTGTGCGTATCGGGGAAGACCGGATAAATAAAGCAAAGCAATGCTTGCGGTATGCCATTAACGGGCAAGGCGTGGCAAGGATGACGGCGATGCCACTCAGACCACTTGTTTTCAATGACAACGGTATGTGTGCCGCTGTGTTTTGCCCTGGATCTGCCCGTCACCGTGCCGTCCTGACAACGATTTCATACATAAATCGATACAACCCCCGTACGCGTTGGATTCAAACACCCGTTTACTGCTAGCGTTACCGCCTTGTTACGCAAGGGTAGGGAGCCCGCTGCCTCCGGCACAACTGGAGAGCGGCCGTGACAAATAAATACATCACCAGATAAAACGGATTGAGCAATGATGAAAACAATAAAAAAACGCACACGGGTTTTTTGCGTTGTCAGCCTTGCGGGCTTGCTGGCGGCTTGTGGCGGTGGAGGTGGTGCCGACACGCCGGCACCAGCGTACAAGATAGGCGGCACCATCAGCGGTTTGCCGGACGGCGAACCGGTGATCTTGCAGAACAGCAATGGCGACACCACTACGGTATCGGCCAACGGCGGTTTCAGTTTCCCGGCGACCATGGGTAAAGGCGCGGGTTATGCAGTGACAATCACCAGACAACCGGTCTGGGCCAGTTGCAGCCTTGGCCAGCAAAGCGGTACGGTCAATGCGGATGTCAGCAGTATCCAGCTAAGTTGTGTTGCGGCCAGGGCGCAGGTCTCTACCCTGGCACCGCAATATGCCATGCAAAATCCGGTTGGTATTGTGAGCGCAACGGATGGCACGTTGTATATGTCTGATGCAACGGCCAACACCATCATGTCGCTATCCGCGGGCGGTTCGGTGCAACTGTGGGCCGGCGGGTATCAGAACTACACCTATATCCAGCCGGGGGTCATGGGCTGGACGAACAAGGGTTTGATCAACGGTCAAAGACTTCAGTCCCAGTTTTCTTTCCCGGTGGAGATCGCGCTGGACAAGCAGGGCAACATCTATGTTGCTGATGACGGCAATCAGGTTGTCCGAAAAATTGCGGTCGACGGGACAGTGTCTACGCTGGCGGGCAGCGGCGCCTCGGCCTATCAGGACGGACCGGCTAGCAGCGCTGCGTTTGCCTGGCCCCACGGCGTTGCGGTTGATGACGCTGGTAACGTCTATGTTACTGATCCTGGCAATTTTCGTATTCGCAAAATCGGCGTGGATGGCATGGTCAGCACGGTCGCCGGGTCTGGCACTTCGGCCAGCCAGGATGGCACCGGTGCCGGCGCATCGTTTATCTATCCCAAAGCCATTGCCATCGGGCCTGACGGCAATCTGTATGTTGGTGATACGTCAGCCTCGCAAGTACGCAGGGTGACCCCGGCGGGCGTGGTGACCACATTGGCTGGCAGCGGAGTGAACGGTTTTTCTGACGGGAACGGAACCCAGGCCACATTCAATGGTGTGACGGGCGTGGCGGTGGACCAGAACGGCACTGTTTATGTCTCGGATTACGGCAACAATGCCATCCGCCGTATCTCGCGCAATGGCGTGGTCACTACACTTGCTGGAGGCACGACTGCAAGCACCGTGGATGGGATTGGCAGCGCCGCAACCTTCAACGGCCCGCAGCAGCTTACCCTTGATGCACAAGGTAATTTGTATGTGGTCGAGAGCGGCAGTGGCGCCGTGCGCAAGATTTCGCCGGTGCAGTAATAACGGCCGCCTCACCTGATACGCAAAAAACTGAAAAGCCCGGCATGTCTCCCGGGCTTTTTTCATGGCTGTTTCATGTCATCGCGGCCCGCATCACGCGTGCTCAACAGATTGCCTTTCTGCAAGGAACCCGGCATTTGCCACGGGGTTGGCTGCCTGAAATCACAATCCGGCAGCTTTGACCCTTGTACTTGTACGTCTTTTTGGCCCATGTCGGTATAATGCGGGCCATCGCCGGGTGCTGCGGCATGGATAACACGCCAGTACGCAGCGCGCGATATGAGGAAACGACCAGAAAACGACGGGTGGCAAAGATTGGCAATGCCCCCGCAAGCATCCCCGTTTTATCTGCTTTTTGCCTGAAAAATGATGGAGATAGCGGGTTTTGGTTGTCTGGCATGTCTCCATAGTTAAATGGATATAACGAGCCCCTCCTAAGGGCTAGTTGCAGGTTCGATTCCTGCTGGGGACACCACCTGACCATTGATCGCGCCGATATGCGGTGCGTGCCCACACGCCACAAGCGACATAAATCAATATGGGTATTGCATACCCCTTCAGCTTCGTATTGACTAGCCATGCCGGACAGGGGTGCCAAACCTGTCCCAGCGGCTAGCCTGACTATCCCGATTGCAACAGCAGCAGAACAACAGTGATCTCTCGATCAGAGACAGGAGTGAATTGCATGCAACGCAGCACAAAAATCGTGGCCACGCTGGGCCCGGCTTCCAACGACGCAGCCACGCTGGGCCGCCTGGTCAACGCCGGTGTGAACATGGTCCGGCTCAACTTCTCTCACGGGACGGCGCAAGACCATATGGATCGTGCCGATCTGGTCCGCCAGGAAGCCGCCAAGGCCAATTCGCCGCTCGCCATCCTGGTTGACCTGCAAGGCCCCAAGATTCGCGTGCGCAAGTTTGAAGACAACAAGGTGGATCTGCAGAATGGCGCCGCGTTCATTCTGGATGCCGCTTTTGACGGTCTGGGCAACATTGACCGCGTCGGTCTGGATTACAAAGAGCTGCCCAACGACGTATCGCCGGGCGCCATCCTGTTGCTGGACGACGGCCGCATTGTGCTGGAAGTCACCGAAGTCTTGGGCAGCGAAGTGCACACCCGCGTGAAAGTGGGCGGCATTCTGTCCAATAACAAGGGCATCAACCAGCAAGGTGGCGGCCTGACCGCGCCGGCGCTGACAGCCAAGGATATGGAAGACATCAAGACCGCTGCCGTGATCAAGGCGGATTACGTTGCTGTGTCTTTCCCCAAGAGCGGTGCTGACATGTACATGGCCCGCACCCTGCTGCGCGCTGCTGGCAGCAAGGCGTTGCTGATTGCCAAGATCGAACGGACCGAGGCCATCACCAACCTGGAAGAAATTCTGGATGCATCGGACGGTATCATGGTTGCCCGTGGTGACCTGGCTGTTGAAGTGGGCGACGCTGCCGTGCCGGCCCTGCAAAAGAAGATGATCAAGGCTGCCCGCCGCAAGAACAAGCTGACCATTACTGCCACGCAGATGATGGAGTCCATGATTTCCAGCCCGGTGCCGACCCGTGCGGAAGTCTCTGACGTCGCCAACGCGGTACTGGATGGCACCGACGCCGTGATGTTGTCGGCCGAATCGGCCAGCGGCAAGTTCCCGGTTGAAACCGTGGAAGCCATGGCACGTATCTGTCTTGAGGCAGAGAAATCCCAGGATACCCGCATCAGCGATGAAGTTCTCAAGCAAGGCGACTTCACCCGTATCGACCAGTCTGTGGCCATGGCTGCGCTGTTTGCTGCCGGTCACCTCAAGGTCAAAGCCATTGCCGCGCTGACCCAGTCGGGCGCTTCGGCGCTGTGGCTGTCGCGCTTCATCAGCGGCGTGCCGGTGTATGCCCTGACCCCGGAAGCCGACACCTACGCGCGTCTGGCGCTGTTCCGTGACGTCTACCCGTTCATCATGTCGTACGAAAACGCCAATCAGGAAGCATTGCTGATTCGTGCCGAGCTGGAACTGATCCAGCGTGGCGTGGTCCAGCAGGGCGATCTGGTGGTGTTCACTTATGGCGATGTGGTTGGCCTGGGTGGTAGCACCAACAGCCTGAAGATCGTGAAGGTGGGCGAGCGCCGTACCCGCTAAGGGCCTGGCATTGCACGCAAAAAAGCGGCCTTCGGGCCGCTTTTTTATTGGCCCGCGCCCGATGGCGCTACACTGGCGCGCCGGTTGTGTCATCGCCCGGCGCGACTGGCCGTTAAATGCCCACCGCTTGCGGTTTTGTTGATGTTCTCTGGTTGATCAAACACGCCATGTTGCACTCGTTCCGTTGCTGGCCGCTGGCCACCTTGTTGCTGCCTGCGCTGGCCCAGGCCCATCCGCATGTCTGGGTAACTTATGACGTTGCCGTGCAGTTCAGGCAAGGCAAGATTGAATCGCTCAAAGAACGCTGGGTGTTTGATGAAGACTTCACCACGGCGGTGCTCAGTGATGTCGCCAAAGACCATAAGGCTGGCAAACCACTGACCCGCGCAGAAGCGGCGAAGGTGAAGAAGGGCGGTTTCGATAATCTGCAGAACTACGGTTACTTTCAGCACGTGTTTATCGAGAAAACGCCCGTCAACGTCAAAGCCCCCACAGACTTCGTGGCAAAGCTGGAAGGCAACAAGATGGTGTACGAGTTCACGCTGCCGCTGGAACGCCCGGTCGATCCGCATCAGGGCCGCGTGACGCTGGGGTTTTACGATGAGTCGTTCTTTGTGGATTACGAGCCGACCAGGCCGACCTCGGTCAGCCTGACCGGCGACGGGGTGGGCAGCTGCAAGCTGGAATCTTTTGAAGACCACGCCCACCCGATCTTTTACGGCTCGGTAAACCCGCTGGTATGGAAGGTGATTTGCTGATGTCCGCGCTCAAACCCATGTACTGGCTGCTGACCTTGCTGGCGCTGTGTGCGATCACCCTGGCGCAGCCAGCCATGGCGGTGGATTACTTTGGCCGGCCGGTGGTTCAGGCACAGGCGGCATCTGCCCCTGCGGCCAGCGCGGCCGCCGCCGTGGCGGCGCCAAGCCCGACACAGACGCTATCTGCCTTGCCGGCGCCGGTGCGGGCGGTCATCGGCCAGCTGGTGGTGTGGCAAAGCAAGCTCAACGCCATCCTGCGGGATGCCTTGCAGCAAAGCCGGCAGGGCAGTCATTCGACTGCGCTGTGGCTGATCGTGCTGGTGTCTTTTGTCTACGGCGTGCTGCATGCCGCCGGGCCAGGCCACGGCAAGGTGGTGATCGGCAGTTATTTTCTGACGCAGCGCGCGCGCATTTTGCATGGGGTGGCGCTGAGCGCCTGGGCCGCTACGGTGCAAGCGCTGTGCGCGATTGTGCTGGTGGGCGGACTGGCGGCGCTGCTGGGGAATACCTCGCTGGCGATCCTGAACCACGCCGCCACGCTGGAAACCGTCAGTTACGCCATTCTGGGCGGCATGGGCCTGCTTATGCTCTGGCGGCTGGCGCGCGGTCTGGATACCTGCGGTTGTGAACCAGACCAGCCGCAGGCGCCCAAGGCCGGCGCCATGCATGCGCCGCTGCGGCGCAAAACGGGTGGGGCAGCCCATGGCAAAGTGACCTATCGCGCGACCGGGCAGGCCCGGGCGGCCCGCAACTGGCGGCAAATGGCGCTGGCTGGTGCGGCCGTGGGGTTGCGGCCGTGTACCGGGGCAATCCTGGTGCTGATTTTTTGCCTGGCCAACGGTATTTTCCTGACCGGCGTGTTATCAACCTTTGCCATGGCGGCGGGCGTGGCCATCACGGTCTCGCTGATCAGCCTGGGCGCCATGGGGGTGAACCGGCTGGCGCCGGCACATGGCCGGCGCAGTGGCTGGCAACGGGGTTTGTCCTGGGCGGGCGCGGGGGCGATTGCGTTGTTCGGGGTACTGCAGACGGTGCTGCTGGTGACGGGCGTCATCAGCCCGACCCTGGGCTAAGCACGCTGGCCTTATCGGGACGTCACAACGCGGTTGGCATCAAACCGCAGCGCGCCATCGGGCAGTGCGCTTAAACGGTACTCGTCATTACCATCCTGGACCGTACTGGTTTGTTCCGTGGCCATGCCGCGCATCAACTGGACAGCCAGTTTCTTGATGTCGTCGCTGTTGCGTTCCGGATGAAAGAAACTGATGGTCCACATCACCGCCGGCGCAACCCGGCCCGGGCCCAGTTGTGCTGCGTTGATCGGCGTTTCAATGGTGACGTGGGTGAGCGGCGAGTCTGGCGTGGCTGCCGTCAGTGTCACGCGGTCACCATCGCCACAGCGCGCCAGCCAGGCGCTGTCCTTGCCGCCGGCTTCTGGCGTCATTTCACCCAGCATCAGCGTTTCACCCAGTTTCTGGGCCTGGTCCGCACTGCCCATGGCGGCGATCTGGCTGACCACCCCGTTCCAGCTATTCCTGAATTTCACCGGCGTCAGCGGCCCGGAAGCCGCCAGTTGCTGCGCAGCAGTGGCCGGGGCCGATGCGGTATCGGCAGCCCCTGCGGCCACGGGCAGCAGGGCGGTGATGAACAAAGCCAGGGTTGCGAGTGGTTTAGACACGTTCCACCTTCAAGACGCCGGGGACATCAGACAAGCGCACAAAAATGCGCGGCAGGTCGGCAACGCCCCTGATTTCGACGGTAAAGCGCATGCGCGCGAGGGTGTTTTTCGAGAGCGTGTTCACGCCGGTGACGTTGATTTTCTCGCGTGACATCACGTCAGAGAGGTCGCGCAGCAAGCTGGGCCGGTCATGCGCTTCCACCATGATATCCGTGGCGAACACATTGCCGGTCTGCTTGCCCCAGTCCGCCTTGATCAGGCGCTCGGGGGAGGCCGCGGCAAGGCGCTTGAGCGTGATGCAGTCAGAACGGTGAATCGAAATCCCCCGGCCCTTGGTCACAAAGCCGACTACCGCATCGGGCGGCACCGGTTTGCAGCATTTGGCCAGCATGGTCATCAACTGGTCCACGCCTTCAATCAGGATGCCTTCGCCGTGCTGGTCGGCACGGGCGCGCTTGACCACGTCTTCCGGCGCAACCGGCTCTTCCACAGGCTGCGGGTGCACCACAAAGGCGTCGGCCAGTTGCCGCAGCGAGACATCATCGTGCCCCAGCGCCACGTACAACTCGTTGACGGTCTTGTAGCCCAGCCGTTGCGCTACTTCGTCCTGATTGGCTTGCGTGGCGCCAGCGCGGGCGGCTTCCTTGTCATACAAGGATTTGCCCTGGGCCACGACGACATCCAGGTTTTGCTGCCGCACCCAATAACGGATTTTCTGCGCGGCGCGGTGGCTCTTGACGTAGCCCTGATGCAGCCAGTCCAGACTGGGGCCACCTTCCTTGGCGGCCAGGATTTCCACGCGCTGGCCGTTTTCCAGCGCGGTGTTCAGCGGCACGATCTGGCCGTTCACCTTGGCGCCGCGGCAGCGATGCCCCAGATCACTGTGCAAGTGATAGGCAAAGTCCACCGGCGTAGAACCCTTGGGCAGGGCGATCACGCGGCCCGCCGGGGTCAGCACATAAATGGTGTCGTCGAACAATTCTGCCTTGAAGGCATCGGCCAGATGCGCTTCTTGCGCCATGTCTTCGCGCCAGTCCAGCAACTGGCGCAGCCAGGCGATTTTCTCTTCGTACTTGCTGTCGCCCTTGCCGCCTTCCTTGTAGCGCCAGTGCGCGGCTACGCCGAATTCGGCATGCTCGTGCATGTCGAAGGTGCGGATCTGGACCTCCACCGCCTTGTCGCTGGGGCCGATCACGGCCGTGTGCAAGCTGCGGTAGAAGTTGCCCTTGGGGTTGGCAATATAGTCGTCAAACTCGCCGGGAATGGGCTGCCACAGGTTGTGGATGATGCCCAGCACCGTGTAGCAATCCTTGACGTCATCGACCAGCACACGCACCGCGCGGATGTCATACAGCTCGGAGAAATCCAGCTTCTTTTTCTGCATCTTTTTCCAGATGCTGAAAATGTGCTTGGGCCGGCCCATCAGGTCGACGTGCTTGATACCGGCGGCGGTCAGTTCGGTGCGCAGGGTGGCCAGCACGTTGCTGATGAAGTTCTCGCGATCAACGCGGCGCTCATCCAGCAGTTTGGCAATCTTCTTGTAGGTTTCCGGCTCCATGTAGCGGAAACCCAGGTCTTCCAGTTCCCACTTGATCTGCCAGACGCCCAGCCGGTTGGCCAGCGGGGCGTAGATATCCAGCGTCTCCCGCGCAATGCGGCGGCGGTCTTCGTCAGGCACCTTGCCCAGCGTGTGCATGGTTTGCGTGCGCCAGGCCAGGTTGATCAGCACCACGCGCATGTCTTCGACCATGGCCAGCAGCATTTTGCGCAGCGCTTCAATCTGCTCGGCGTGATCGGCACCGCGGGCTCGGCCTTGCGCCAGCGAACGGATCTTGCGCACGCGCCAGACGCCTTCGACCAGTGTGGACACCGCTTTGCCGAAATGCGTTTCAATGGCGACTTCCGCATCCGCCAGGCTGTCGGGGATCGCAAACAACAGGGTGGCGATGACCGCGTCTGCGTCCAGATTCAGATCAGCGACGATCGAGGCCGCGGCAACTGCGTGCGGGAACAGCGGCTCTTGGGTGTCAGGATGGGTCTTGCCCTGGTACAGCGAGGCAGACCACTCCAGCGCCTGCTCAAGGCGGCGGACATGCTCGGCCGGATAGCGGCTGGAGAGCGCGGACAGCCAGCGCGCCGGATCGGCGGCTTCGGCAATGGACTGGGCAAGCGGGCGGGTAACGGCGACCATATCTTTCTCGAAATACGCAGTGCTGATTTTGCCTCAACCAGCCTTGGCTTGCTGGCGGATAAATTCAAAATCAGGCTTATTTTAAGAAAAGAAAGGGCAGCGTGGGTGGCAATGCTGCCTGTTCACCGGGCAAAGGGCGGCGCGCACGCTTATTGCGCCGGTATTTGCACCTTGCGCAGCGCGGTTTCCAGTTGCGTCAGGGCCTCGCCCAATGCTTGCGATTGCGCGGCGGCAAAACTGTCGCCATTGGCCGGATCAGCCACGCGCGCAGCGCCGGCCACTTCACCATCGTAAACAAAGGTGTTGGTTTCGGTGTCACGCACCCGCGCGCCCAGGCGCACCTGCGCGGTACGCGGTTGATCCGGGCGCAGGTCTATGTAGAACGCGCGGATATCACTTTCCAGCACGTAACGCGTGCCCCACGGCGAGCGGCCCGGAATGACGTGTGTGAACAGGTTGCTGCGATTCAGCCAGTCGGTCATGCGGTCTGACACAAACAGCGGAATCGGGGAGGTATAACCACGATACGGATCGCGTGCATAGCGCTGCGCGGTTTCCCGGTAGATAAACCGCGTGCCGTCCAGCCCGGCGACTGCATTGGGCAGCATGACCTTGAGCGTGTCGGCAAAGCGCGGCGCAGTGGTCGCGCTCTCGGGCCGGTTGGCATCCAGTTCATAGCGCGATTCCGCCGGCGGCGGGCTGGAGCAGGCCGCCAGGAGCGCAAACAGCGGGGCAATCAACAGATACGGGGCTCTGATCATGGCGTGGGCAGCGGGTAAGGGGTAGGCATGCTGCCAAACAGCAGGCTACCGGGGTTGTTGTTGGCGCGATCGGTCAGCCGGCGCAGGTCTTCGCTGGCCGAGTGCAGGTTCATCAGCGTTTCAGACAACTGGCCTTCATTGCCGGCGGTCAGGCGGTCCAGACGGGCCATGGTCTGATCCAGGTGTTTGATCGAATCAGCCAGTTGCGGGTCGTCCAGCAAGGCACGCAGTCTTTCTGTGCTGGCCGCCAGGTTGGCCGGGGCGCTGGCCATACCCGGAGCGTTAAGCATGGCGTGCAGGCTGGCGGACGTGGCGCGCACTTCGTTGACCATGGCACTTGTGTCATCGGCCAGCCGGCCGACCTGGATCTTGTCCAGCTTGGCCGCCAGGCTATCGATGGAACGGGCAATGTGCTCGACTGGAATGGCGCTGAGCGCGTTATCGGTGGTGGCCAGCAGGTGATTGAGTCGATCCACCGTGGTTTCGATATCCAGCTTTTGCATACGCGTGATGACGTCCTGGGTGGCGTTCATTAGTTGCGATACCGCGCTGTGGGCCGACGGGATGTACAGATCCTGCGGTTTCCAGTTGATCACCAGCGGCTTGTTGGCATACGGGTTGTAATAATCGATTTCCACGTAGCTGGTGCCGGTCAGGCCTTGCGGTGTCAGCCGCACCCGCAAACCGCGGTCGATTTCACGCTGCAGGTTTTCCTGGCTGGGAATCTGCATGGCGCGGCCGCCAAACACATCGGGCCGGAAGCGCATTTCCACCAGCACGTACTGCAAACGCTCGGACGGCGGTGAGTCTTGCTGGTATTTGGTATAGGTAAACGAAATCTTGCTGACTTCGCCCACCGTGACGCCGCGATAGCGCACCTTGGAGCCGACATCGAGCCCCTGCACGGATTCGTCAAAATACGTTTCCATGGTGACGCGCTTGCCCAGCCAGCGGTTGGCGCCAAAGGCCACAAACAGGATGGCGGCGGTGACGACGGCCAGCACCACAAACAGGCCAAGGCGGAAATAATGTCGGTTGTGAGTCGTCATACGGCTCCACGTCTGAAAAACCGGGTTACGCGTTCATCCGGATGATGATCGCGCAAATCGGCGGGCTTGCCTTCGGCAATGATGCCCTTGTTCCTTTTATCCAGCATGATGGCCCGGTCGGCAATGGCAAAGATGCTGGCCAGTTCGTGCGTGACCACCACAAAGGTCAGCCCCAGTACGCGCGCCAGCCGGATGATCAACGCATCCAGCTCGGCCGAGGTGACCGGGTCCAGCCCGGCGGAGGGCTCATCCAGAAACAGGATGGCCGGGTCCAGCGCCAGGGCGCGGGCAATGGCGGCGCGTTTTTGCATGCCGCCCGACAACGCCGACGGCAGATAATCGGCAAACTGCTCCAGCCCCACCTGCCGCAGCTTGAGCCGGGCGACCAGGTCTTGCGCATCCGGTGTCAGATGCGTGTACGACTGCAGCGGCAGCATGACGTTTTCCAGCACGGTCATGGAGCCAAACAGCGCGCCAGACTGATACGCCACCCCGAACTGCGACAAAATGCGGCGGCGTTCATCGCCGGCGGCGCGCATCAGGTTCTCGCCTTTGATCAAGACATGCCCGGTGCGCGGTTTTTCCAGCCCGATCATATGCTTGAGCAGCGTGGATTTGCCGCAGCCAGAGCCGCCCAGAATGGTCAGGATTTCGCCCTCGTGCACCGAGAGGTTGATGTCCTTGAGCACCACATTGCGGCCGTAGGCGCAGGTCATGTTGTCTACCTGGATGACATCCATTTACCACCCCAGATAGTAAAAGGCGACGGCGAACAGACCATCCGCCACCACCAGCATGACAATACTGCTGACCACTGCCTGTGTGGTACTGGCCCCCACGGCGCTGGCGCCCGCGCCCGTGTTGAGCCCGCGCCGGCAGCCAATGACCGCAATACCAAAACCGTACACGGTGGCTTTGGCCAGACCGCCGATATAGTCCGCGAAACCGACCGAATCCATCACCTGGGTGGCGGTGGTCTGCAGCGGAATATTGAATGTGAGCAACACAAGGCCGGCACCGAGAATGCCAATGACTTCGGCCAGCACGGTCAGCAGCGGGGCCATCAGCGTGACGGCCAGAATGCGCGGCAGCACCAGAAAGCGCACGGGCTCCAGACCCAGCGTGATCAGCGCGTTGATTTCTTCATTGACCTTCATGGTGCCGATCTCGGCGGCAAAGGCCGCACCGGTGCGGCCTGCCAGCAAGACGGCGGTCATCAGCGGCGCCAGTTCACGCACCAGCGACAGACCGACGAGGTTGGCCACAAACAGTTCTGCGCCAAACTGCCGCATTGGCACGGCGGACTGGAACGCCAGGATCACCCCGAACAAAAACGCCACCAGCAGCACGATCGGCGTGGCGTTCACACCGGCCTTGATGCATTGCTCCAGCATGTCGCCCCAGCGCATGATGCCGGGCTTGCGCAACCACACGCCCCACGCGGCGGTCAGTTCGCCGGTGAATGACATCAGGTCATAGAACGAGGTCCAGATCGCTGCGGCACGCGCACCCAGGCGGATCAGGAAGGCCGGCCGTTTCTCTGGCGGCGTGGTTTGCAGGGCCTGGGTGGGGTTGAGCTCATTGAGCAGTGCGCCGTAGCGCTGCGGCAGGTTCTGCACCTGGGCGCCTTGCTGGATCAGCGCGTAGATCAGCGCCAGACCGGCGCCGTCGCAATAGTCCACCGCGGCGGCATCGACATGCAGATCGTGCCGGGCGAGCTGGCGCGCTTTGTCCCAGATGGCGGCCGTGCCGTCTGCATCCAGCCGGCCGGCCAGATACAGGTGCTCGCCCTGGGCGTCCTGGCGAAGGTCAGCAACGGCAGTGATCGGCGGCTCGGTGTGGGCCATGGGCGGGTGTGGTCGGCTCAGTTCTGCAGTCGGTCAGTAAGAATGCGGCTGGATTCAACCAGCCGGTAAACAAAGTGGCCAGGTGTTTCGTGCGACTGGCTGGGTCGCTTCCAGCGTAGCATGGCATCGGCCAGTTGCCGGAACGCGTGGCTGGCTTCGGCATCCGGAAATGCGTCGATCACCGTGCGTCCCAGGCGCGTAGCACGCTTGAGTTTGTCGTCTTCCGGCACATAACCCACCAGCCGCAGCTGGATTTGCGTACCCAGATACTGCATGGCCACGCTGCGGATGCGCTCGAACAGTTGCGTAGCGTCTTCCAGGCTGTTTACGCGATTGACCAGAATGCGGAAATCGCGGCGCGCGTATTCGTTATGCAGCACCTTGATGGTGGCGTAGGCGTCGGTCATCGACTCTGCATTGTGCGAAACAATAATGAGTACGTCATCGGCCGCCAGAGAGAGGGACGGCACACCGGCCAACGTGGTCGGACGCGTATCAAGCAGCAGAAAATCAGTACTGGTGACGAGGTTCTCGAACTCCTGGGCCAGCCAGGTCAGTTCACGTTCATTGAGATTGGCCAGGATGGTGGGGCGCGCTGACACCGGCAGGATGGAAAACCCCGCATCGGTCTGGACCAGCGCGTCATGCAGAGTGACTTCACGCCGCAGCACGGACTCGAAATGCCAGGCCTGGTTGCGGCGCAGCCGGTGCAATGAGTTGGACAAGCCTTCAAACTCATCCAGCAGCAAGACTTCACGCTGGCGTTCGGCCAGCGCGGCGGCCAGGTTGATGGCCAGTGTGGTGGCGCCTGTGCCGCCACGCCCGCCATTCAGGCTGATGCTGCGACACGGCGTGGGGCTGAGCAGGGCACGTAACCCGGCGGCCTGATCCAGCCGGCCCTTGTTAGCCACGACGATCTCTCACCGACAAATCCAGCGGGACATCACTGGCCGAGTTTTGCGAGCCCATATAAAGCGGGTATTCGTCCTTGCGCAACTGGTACACCGGGTTGTCGCCGGCGGCGGTGCGGAAGGCGCGGTCGATCAGGTAATCCACATTGGCGTGGTGCAGGTCTTCCGGCACGCGCTGCCCGTTGGTCACAAACTGCAGGGCCAGCCGGTGGCGGATGGCCACATCCAGGCAACCGCCCTGGCTCATGGCTTCGTCCAGCTTGGTCAGAATGCAGCCGGCCAGCGTCGGGTTCTTGTAGCGGCGGGCGACGTCATCAAGCGTCGCGGGCGCGGCATTGGCGGCCAGCAGCAAGATGGTTTGCACGCGGTCACGGCCAAACAGCGCCAGTTGTTCGGTAATGCGTTGATCGCGCTGACCCATGCCGACGGTATCAATCAGCACCAGATGGCGGTCAGAGAGGTCTGCCAGCGTCAGTTCCAGATCAGTCTGGTCTTTGACGTCATGTACCGGAATACCAATGATGCGGCCGTAAATACGCAGTTGATCCTGCGCGCCGATCCGGTAGCTGTCAGTGGTCAGCAATGCCACCGAATCCGGGCCATGCAGCAAGGCACAACGCGCCGCCAGCTTGGCGACGGTGGTGGTTTTGCCCACGCCGGTAGGGCCGATCAGCGCGTAGGTGCCGCCGCGTTCAATCAGGTCGCCCGCGCTGGAAGGCAGGTTGTGCACCAGCGCGGCCTTGATCCAGCGCATGCCGGCATCCAGCGCCAGGTCTGGCATTTTTTCGACCAGCTGGCGGCTCAGCGCGGGGGAGAACCCACCGGCCAGCAACTGGCGCAGGACTTCCAGTTTTTCCGGCTTGTGGCGTGACAACTCGCCCCAGGCCATGCCGGCAATCTGGCTTTCCATCAGGCCGCGCAGCAGGCGGATTTCCCGGGCGATGTCTTCCATCACCTCTTTGTTGGCCGAGGGCTGTTTTTGCGGCTGGCCCAGATCATCTTCGTAGCGAAAATGCGTCGCGGTGTGCAGCGGTTCTTCGCGGCGCGGTGCCGGGGCAGTTTGTTTGAGCCCCATCGACGGCAACGCCGGTGGGGCCGGTTGCGGTGCGGGCTGGGCGGTCGCGGACTGGCGCGGCATGGGCTCGTCCAGCAGGCTGGTATAGCCGGGTGCGGGCGCCGGCGGATCATAAGCCGGCGCGGGCGGATTGATGTCGGCCAGCGAGGGTTCGCTGTCGTCATCTTCATGTTCTTCGTCGGGGATAGCGTAAGAGCGTTCCAGCGCGCGCGTGGCCGGGGAGTTGTTATCCGTATGGATGTTGCGCATCAGGCGTGCGCCGTTGGCACGCGAGGGCGTGCGCGAGCTGCTGGGGCTGGGGACGCCCGTCAGCGAGGCCACGTCAGAGTCGGCCACTGCCATGATTTCCACGCCGCCGCCCGCAACCTGGCGGTTGGACAAAATCAGGGCATCCGGGCCCAGTTCGTCCCGCACCTGCCGGAGCGCGTCCCGGGTGGTGGCGCCGTAGAATTTTTTGACAACCATCGCGGTGGCGTTTCTTCTTAAAGTGACTTGTTAATAACGCTCATTATGCGGGCACCTGGGTATTCAGCCAAGTCGGTGCAGCGGATCACCCCGCTGTCAGGGTGACACAGGCTTGCCAGCATGGCCAGGCGGGGCAGGGCCTGGTGCCCCGGGCCCGGTTTGGCAGCGGCGGGTTTTCTCCGTTGCGCGGTGCCGGGTTCCCGCCAGGCGTGCTGTTCCGGGCCCCGTTCAGGTGTGTGCGCCCAGCAACAACAACTTGTTGATGGCCCGGTTGGCGCGGCCGGCTTCCAGCTGGTTGAGGCAATTCATGTGGCCCAGCGGACACACCCGCTCAAAACAGGGGCTGCATTCCAGATCCAGGGTGACGATCTCTGCCCGGTTGGACAGCGGCGGGGTGAACTCTGGCGAGCTGGAACCATAAATGGCCACCAGCGGGCGATCCAGCCCGGCTGCGACATGCATCAGGCCAGAGTCATTGGCGACCACCACCTGGGCCAGCGACATCAGATCAATCGCCTCCGCGAGACTGGTCTGACCGCACAGATTGACCGTACCTGGGGCCAGCGCTGCGATCTCGCTGGCGATTTCCTGGTCTTTGTTGGAGCCAAACAGCCAGACTTGCTCGCCCAGCGACATGCGGTGATTGGCCAGATCGGCAAAATGGTTGGCCGGCCAGCGTTTGGCCGGGCCGTATTCCGCGCCAGGACAACAGGCAACAATGGGTTTGTCCGCAGTCAGACCCAGTTTGGCCAGCGCGGCATCACGCGCAGCGGAATCAATCTTCAGGCGCGGGTGCGGCACCGGGCGGGCCAGCGGCACGTCGGGCGCGTCAGCCAGAGCGGCAAAGCGCTCGACCATTTGCGGCAGGGCAATCGGATCAAGCGTGCGCGTGTCGTTCATCAGGATGAACCGCGCTTCGCCCACCCAGCCGGTGCGTTTGGGAATATTGGCAAACCACGGAATCAGCGCCGATTTGAGCGAGTTGGGCAGGACGATGACCTGATCGTAACCGCGCTTGCGCAACTGGCGGCCCAGCTTCATGCGTTCCATCAAACGCAGCGAACCATGGCCAAACGGGTTGTCGATGGTTTCGCTGATTTCAGGCATGCGCGCATGCACCGGCCGCGTCCATGGCGGCGCCAGCACGTCGATCTTCACGCCGGGCCAGCGCTCGGCAAGGCGGCGGTATAGCGGTTGGGCCATGATGGCATCGCCCACCCAGGCCGGAGCCACGATCAGGATTTTATTCATGCAGTGTTCAAAGTTGGTCTGCAAAGTGCCGCAATACTAAACGGTCTGTTATTGCTTGATACAACAGATACAAATACGGTGCTGCGTAAACGACAAAACGGCGCAATGCGCCGTTTTGTCTACAGCCAGAGCAAAGCTCAGTGATGACCTTTGATGACTTCGCCTGCCTTCAGGCGATATTGCGTGCCGCAGTACGGGCACAGCGCTTCGCCGGTGCGGTCGATGGGCAGGAACACGCGCGGGTGGGCGTTCCATTTCATCATGTCCGGCATCGGGCAGTGCAGCGGCAGGTCGGCAGCGCCGACTTCGATCACGCGTTGGGTGTTTTCTTTGAGTTCGCTCATGTTCTTGTCGCTCACTTGACAGGGGTCAGCCATTCGCTGCGCGAGCCTTCCTGGCCCTTGACGCAAGCAAAGTAGCGGCTTTGCAAGAGTTCGGTAATCGGGCCACGGGTGCCGGCGCCGATGGTACGGCCATCCAGTTCACGGATCGGGGTGACTTCAGCGGCAGTACCGGTAAAGAACGCTTCATCGGCACTATAGACTTCGTCACGGGTGATGCGTTTTTCGATGACCGGAATATTGTGTTCTTCCGCCAGTTGCACGATGGTGTCGCGCGTGATGCCTTCCAGCGCGCTGGTCAGGTCCGGCGTGTAGATCTTGCCCTTGCGCACGATGAACACGTTCTCGCCCGAGCCTTCAGCCACGTAGCCTTCGTTGTCCAGCAACAGGGCTTCGTCGTAACCGTCGCGGGTGGCTTCGGTGTTGGCCAGGATCGAGTTCATGTAATTGCCGTTGGCCTTGGCTTTACACATGGTGATGTTCACGTGGTGGCGGGTGAAGCTCGATGTCTTCACGCGGATACCCTTTTCCAGGCCATCCGTGCCCAGGTAAGCACCCCACGGCCAGGCGGCCACGATGATATGCACGTCATCAACCGGCGGGGCTACGCCCAGCTTGCCAGCGCCGTAGAAAGCCATCGGACGCAGGTAGCAGGACTTCAGACCGTTTTCTTTCACCACGGCCAGTTGCGCTGCGTTCAGTTCTTCTTTGGAGAACGGCAGCTTCATGCCCAGGATGTGGGCAGAGCGGAACAGGCGGTCGGTGTGATCCTGCAGGCGGAAGATGGCCGGGCCGTTCGGGGTTTCATAAGCGCGGACGCCTTCGAATACACCAAGGCCGTAATGCAGCGTGTGGGTCAGTACGTGCGTGGTCGCAGAGCGCCACTCAACCAGTTTGCCGTCGTACCAGATGACGCCGTCGCGGTCAGCCATCGACATGGGTGTTTCTCCTGCCTGGATCGGTGATGGAAAGTCGATGATTGTAACCGAACAGGCCGCACTACCTCTAGCCAATCTGCAAGAGCTTCGACGTGCGGTGCAACAAGACCGGGCTGGCAAATGTTGCTGCCTGCAAGGTTTGGCCGCCGTTTACAGCACAGAAAATGGATCTTGCTCTGTTTCCTGCGTGGCGCGGTCGGTGGCCTGGGTGACGCTGAATGCCTTGAGGAAGGCTTCGGCGCGGGCCGGGTCCAGCCGGGTGCTGGCAATGTGGGTCAGGCCGCTGTAGAGCGCATCCAGCAAAAGACTTTGTTCTCGGGTGCCCAGACGCTCGGCCAGCCGGCTGATGGCTTCCAGCGTGCGCGGGTGCCGGGTCTGGATGACGATCTTGCCGTGCTCCATGATCTCGCCGGGCTGATGTTTGCGTCGTGCCGGCGGAAACGCGCGGAACCCGTCACGCCGCACTTGCACGCCTTCTTTGGCATTGTGCCAGTACACGCCGCTGATAAACCCGGCCGGTGCCACGGTTTTGGCGGGCGCGGCAATGGCCTCTGTTACCCGGAAATTGAGCCGCGGCAAATACTGGGTGTCACGTGACAGCCAGGCTTCGCCATCGCGATAAGCCTCTGGATGATCGCCACTGCGGGCGTTTTCCCAGTCATTGGTCAGGACAAAGCTGCGGCCCAGGGCGGGAACCACCAGGATCTGGCCGTGGGTCCAGCGTTTGAGGGTGTCGTTGTCAGGCAGATTGAGCGGCGGGGTAGGCATGATCTGTTTTTATATGATGGACTGACTCAATGTTATCAGATTGAGTCATTGGTCCAGCAAAAAAAATGGCCCCGGCGTTATGCTCGGGGCCACGGCTTCAGTGCGTCCCGCCAAGAACCAGGCCATGCGGGGGCACGGGCCCGGTCAGCGGTTTGCAACCCGCCAAACGGAGAATTGTCTGGGTTCAGACCGACCGTATAACGTTGCTCTCTGCCTTTGCGCAACCGGTCGTTCAGGGACAACGCCATTATGGCGGGTGGCAAATTCTATGTATGTGTCATAGTTGGCCTCAATCACCGTAACTCTTTACTATTTGTCAGTCATATATCATTGAGTATCTGTTTGACGTGGGGTTGTCCGGCATGGACGTAAGCAAAGCGCTGACAGACAAGCGGGCAAATAAAGCGCGCGTGCGGGGAACCGTGATAAACTCTTTGATTATCCAGAGGTTTGCATAACGCTCTGGTGTCTGACTACCGGCGACAAGCCGGATCTTTTGTTTGGTGGAGTAAGCGCAGGATGACTTTTGCAACGCTGGGGCTGGCGCCCGCAGTACTCAAAGCAATTGAAGAACAAGGCTATGAGAGCCCGACCCCGATCCAGGCGCAAGCCATTCCTGTCGTGCTGGAAGGCAAGGACGTACTGGGTGCTGCCCAGACGGGCACTGGCAAGACCGCAGCCTTTACGCTGCCGATCCTGACCCGCCTGGCCCCGCACGCCAATACCAGCGTCTCGCCGGCCCGCCATCCGCTGCGCGCGCTGATCCTGACCCCGACGCGTGAACTGGCAGACCAGGTGGCCGAATCGGTCAAGGCCTACAGCAAGTATCAAACCTTGCGCAGCCACGTGGTGTACGGCGGTGTTGATATCAACGGCCAGATTCCTGCACTGCGCGGCGGTGTTGAAGTGCTGGTTGCCACGCCGGGCCGCTTGCTGGATCACGTGCAGCAAAAAACCGTGAACCTCTCGCAAGTCGAAATCCTGGTGCTCGATGAAGCCGACCGCATGCTGGATATGGGTTTCATTCCCGATATCCGCCGCATCATGGACATGCTGGTCAACCGCAAGCAGACCTTGCTGTTCTCGGCCACGTTCTCGCCGGAAATCAAAAAGCTGGTGGCCGACTTCCTGCATGAGCCCGTCACGGTGGAAGTGGCCCGCCAGAACGCCACCAACGACAACGTCGAACAGATTCTTCACCCGTGCGAAACGCACCGCAAACGCGCGCTGCTGGCCCATTTGATCCGCACGCAAGATATGCAGCAGGTGATTGTGTTCACCCGCACCAAGCAAGGCGCCGATCAACTGGCGCGTGATCTGAAGCGTGAAGGTTTTGCCTGCGAGGCCGTGCACGGCGATCGCGACCAGAAAGCCCGGATGGAAGCCCTGGCCTCGTTCAAGGAAGGCCGGATCAAGGTCATGGTGGCGACGGATGTGGCCGCCCGTGGTCTGGATATCACCGAACTGCCGTATGTGGTGAACTTTGAACTGCCAGGCAACCCGGAAGATTACGTGCACCGTATCGGCCGTACCGGCCGCGCTGGCGCCAAGGGCGTGGCGATTTCGCTGGTTGATCCGGGCGAAGAAAAAGCCTTTGTCGGTATCCAGAAGCTGATCAAGAAGAATTTCCAGCTCACGCCGGTGCCGGGTTTCTCGCCGGGTACGCATGTTGAGCCGCCGGCCCGCGCCGAGCGGAGCGAGCGCCCTGAGCGCAATGACCGGGGCGATCGTCATGAGCGCAACGGGGATCGCCGCGGCAACAAGCCGGGCATGGCGCCGGTGCGGAACCAGACGCCAGCGCTGGGTGGCAGCGCCCGTACTTCGCCGGCTGAAATGCCGGATGCGCCGCTCACCGGTCGCAACCGTCCCAAGCAGATTGCCGCGCTGTTCCTGCCCCCGCGCACCCCGGTGAATTCGGGTTCCTGAGCGCGTGAGCGGCTTTGCATCGTCCTGGCAGCAGCGGTTACATACAGGGTTTCCGCTGCTGGCGGCCATGCAAGTGGCCGTGCTGGGCGATGCCGCAGCCTGGCATTTGTCTGCCCCGTTTGAACCCAACCGCAATGATCACGCCACCGCGTTTGGCGGCAGCATCTCCACGTTGGCGACCATTGCTGGCTGGATGGCGGTCAACGTCGCCGCGGGTGAAGGGGCAGATGTGGTGATCCAGTCAGGCGCAACCGATTTTATCCTGCCGATTGCTGCTGACTTTACCGCCCGCGTTCTGCCGCCGGATGCGGCTGATCTGGCGGCGTTCGAGCGCATGTATGCCCGCCGGGGCAAAGGGCGCCTGGCGGTCGCTGTAGAAGTGATAACGGCCAGCAATGCGCTGGCCGCCACATTCCACGGCGTTTATGTCGCCGTGCGCCTTCCCGCTTAACGGTTTTTACACCTTGCCCTCACGCTGCCGCGTCGGCTAATGCTGCCCGCGTCAGCGCAGAAAGGCTGACCCGCTGCCGGCCAGCGGCATCAAAATTGTCTGCATCCAGCCACTGCAGATAGGCCGGTTCCAGCCTGGCCCATTCCTTATCCAGCATCGACAGCCAGGTGGTATCGCGATTGCGGCCCTTGTTGATGGTGGCCTGGCGGAAAATCCCTTCAAAAGTAAACCCCAGGCGTTCTGCCGCCTTGTGCGACGGGATATTGAGCACGTTGCACTTCCATTCATAGCGCCGGTAGCCCAGCGCAAACGCATTGCGCATCAGCAAAAACTGGGCTGCCGTGGCCAGCGTGGTCTGTTGCAGGAGCGGAGAGAACGTCACCCAGCCCACTTCAATGCTGGCCGATTCCGGCGCAATGCGCAGATAGCAGATCAGACCGTGCGTCTTGCCGGTTTCGGCGTCGACAATGGCGTACGGTTGCGGATCGGGCTTGCTGGCCAGTTGTTGCAGCCAGCCGTCCAGGTCGGCCTGGCGGGCAAACGGCCCGACCGTGAGATACGTCCACATCCGGCCGTCGGTATCGGCGCTGAAGGCTTCCCACAAATCATTGCCGTGTTTTGCCGGGTTCAAGGGCTCCAGCCGGCAGCCAAAACCGCTAAGGGTCTGCTGCGGCGGGAACGGCGGCATGGTCCAGCCTGGCAGGGGCTCGCCCAGGGGCTGACCCAGATCGTTTTGCCATGTTTGCATTGTTTTGGTCCGCGGGGTTGGTGACGGCATCAGTTTAGGGTGAAAATGGTCTTTCATATGATGCCATTAACCATGAATGGATAAGGCCAATGTCGCTACTCACCCAGAACGCCGCCGGCGTGTCGTTACAAGAACTGGTTTGCCGCCAGGTCAGGGCGCAAATCCTGCAAGGCAATCTTGGTGTAGGCCAGCGTTTGCCGGCGTCACGTGCGCTGGCGACCGAGCTGGGCGTGGCCCGGGTGACCGTAGAGGCCGCCTACGCCAGGCTGGAGGCCGAAGGCTATGTCAGCCGCAAGGTTGGCGCCGGCACGTTTGTGGCGATTGATGTGCTGGCGCGCTTTCCGGCCAGACCCTCTGGCGGGGCCGCTATCGCCGGGCCGTCGCAGCGCGGTTTGTCCATGCAGCGCACCACCCTCAAGGCAGAAGGCAACGCCGGGCTGCGGGCGTGTATTCCGGATATGCGCGCGTTTCCCCATGAGATCTGGAACGGCCTGCAGGCCCGCGTCTTGCGCCTGTCCGGCCACAACGCGCTGATGGAATACGGCGATCCGCAAGGCTATCTGCCCTTGCGTCAGGCCATTGCTGCGTATCTGGCGCAATCGCGCGGGGTGCGTTGCCATGCCGGGCAAGTGATGATCCTGGCCAGCTCTCAGCAAGCCTTGCAGTTGCTGGCACTGACCCTCCTGGATGCCGGCGACACCGCCTGGGTGGAAGACCCGGGCTACCACGGCGCGCGGGCGGCACTGCAGGCGGCCGGGGCCAGATTGCAGCCCGTACCGCTGGATGAAGAAGGTCTGGCCTGGCAAGGCGACCGCAGTTTGCCGTCACCGCGCATGATCTACGTCACGCCATCGCACCAGTACCCGCTGGGCATGCGGCTGTCGCTTACCCGCCGGATGGCGCTGCTGGCGCTGGCACGCCAGCACAAGGCCTGGATTGTGGAAGACGACTACGACGGTGAATACCAGTACGACCACAAGCCGCTACCGGCGATGCAGGGGCTGGATGACGCCGGTTGTGTGCTGTACGTGGGGACGTTCAGCAAGGTGCTGTTCCCCGGGCTTCGGCTGGCGTACGTGGTCGCGCCAGAATCGTTGATGCCCGCACTGACCAGCGCCCGCCGCGCGTGTGACGGTCATAGCAGCTATGTGCAGCAAGCCGTGACCGCCGACTTTATCAGCCAGGGCCATTTTGGCGCCCACTTGCGCCGCATGCGCCTGCTGTACCGCAGCCGCCGCGATTGCCTGCTGGAAGAGCTGGCGCCGCTGGCGGATAAATTGCAACTGGTGGGCTATGACAGCGGCCTGCAATGCGCCGGCTTGCTGCCAACCGGCCATGAAGCCCTGCTGACCCCGGCGGTGCGGCAAGCCGGCACACAACTGCGTGATCTGCACAGCGCTCATCTGGGGCCGCAAACAGTAGAAGGCTGGATGCTGGGTTTTGCCGGGCTCAATCATGAAGAGATCAAGTTTGAGGCCAGGCGGCTGATCGGAACGGTGCGTGGGGTGTTGCGGGATGAGGAGTGAGGAGTGAGGAGTGAGGAGTGAGGAGTGAGGAGTGAGGAGTGAGGAGTGAGGAGTGAGGAGTGAGGAGTGAGGAGTGAGGAGTGAGGAGTGAGGAGGGGGAGGCGTGCATACCTTTGACTCGTCATTCCTGCGAAGGCAGGAATCCAGGCGCAAATAGGTGTGCCGAAGGCACTGAAACTGGTTTGCCAGGTAAAGCCCACCTGCGGTGGGCGTGTTGGATTCCTGCCTGCGCAGGAATGACGAAGTTGCGGTGTGGGTAAAAGAGTAGTTGCACTTGGCAGACCGGCATTTACACTCTGCACACCTCACACCTCACACCTCACACCTCACACCTCACACCTCACACCTCACACCTCACACCTCACACCTCACTTGTTCAGCTTCATCCCCGCCACCAGCGCAGTCACATTGTGCCGGTACATTTTCAGATAAGTATCTGCACTGCCGTCTTTGGACAGCGCATCTGAATACAGCCGGGCCGTGGCGGTGGTGCCGGTTTCAGCGGCAATCTGCTGCACCATTTTCGGATTGCTGATGTTCTCCATGAACACCGCACGGATGCCGCTGCTGCGGATCTGGCGGACCAGATCGCCCACTTCTTTGGCGCTGGGTTCAGCGTCGGTCGAGACACCTTGCGGGGCCAGAATTTTCACGCCAAAACGGTGGCCCAGATAACCAAAGGCATCATGCGAGGTCAGGATCACGCGCTTGCCGGCGGGGATGGTGTTGAACTGGGTGGTGGCCCAGCTGGCCAGGTCATCCAGTTGTTTTTGATACGCATCAGCACGCTGGCGGTAGTAAGCGCTGCCGGCCGGGTCGGCACTGGCCAGCGCCTTGGTGATGACCTCTACCATGCCTTTCACGCGGGCCGGGTCTTGCCAGGTGTGCGGGTCGGTAACGCGTTTGCCGTCTTCAGTCATGGTCAGCGCTTCGCCGCCCTGGTTGACGGTGATCACCTGGCCTTTATAACTAGCGGCCTGTTGCAGGCGGGTCAGCCAGCCTTCCAGGCCCAGACCATTCACAAAGAACAGCTTCGTGCGTGAGACATCGGCAATGGCGCCAGGTGTGGGCTGGTAAACGTGCGCGTCTTCATCCGGGCCGACCAGTTGCACGGTGGTGATGCGCTCGCCGCCAACCTGCCGCACCAGATCGCCCAGTACCGAGAAACTCACCGCCACCGGCAGGCGATCTGCCGCGCCAGCCAGGCCGGACAAGGCCATCAGGCAGAGCAGGGCAAGACTACGGAACAGACGCGGCATGGGGTTTCCTTGAAGCTTAATGTTGCAGATGAGTCTTGCTGGCGCGGCGGCCCAGCCAGCCATGCGGTGCCAGCCACAACGACAGCAGATACAGCACGCCCGCCACCAGCACAATGGCCGGGCCGGACGGCAGGTTAAGGTGATACGACAACAACAGCCCGACCACGCTGGCAGCAAGGCCAGACAACCAGGCGGCCAGCAGCAAACCGGCCAGGGTGTCGGCCCACAAGCGGGCGATGGTGGCGGGCAGCATCATCATGCCCACGGCCATCAGCGTGCCCATGGCCTGGAAACCGGCGACGAGGTTGAACACGGTCAGCACCATCAAACCCAGGTGGTAACGACTGCCGCGCCCGCCATTGACGGCCAGATAGCCGGGATCAACGCATTCCAGAATCACGCCGCGGTAATTGATGGCCAGCCACAGCAGGGTGAGGGTGGTGATGGAGGCCAGCAGCAGCAGCGCCGGGTCATCAATGGCCAATACGGAACCAAACAAGAGATGGATCAGATCGACATTGCTGCCCCAGCGTGACACCAGCACCACGCCAACCGCCAGCGATACCAGATAGAAGCCGGCAAAACTGGCGTCTTCATTCAGGCTGGTAAAACGGCTGGCCAGACCCGCCAGCAGCGCCACCAGCAAACCGGCCGCAATACCGCCACCGGCCAGCCAGGGCAGGGCGAAACCGCCAAAAATAAAGCCGACCGCCGCGCCTGGCAGCACGGCGTGAGAGAGCGCATCGCCCATCAGGCTCATGCGGCGCAACACCAGCATCACGCCCATGGGGGCGCAACCCGTGGCCAGCGCCACGCAACCGGCCAGTGCGCGGCGCATGAAGGCAAAGTCCGTGACCGGTGCAATCAACAATTCATTGAGGGTCATGGGCGGGCACACCAGGGGGCATCGTTTTGCCAGTATTCGGTCATTTGCTGCGCGCGATCCAGATTGGCCGGGTCCAGCGTGGTGGCGGTCGGGCCCCAGGCAATCACTTCATGCGCCAGCAACAGGGTTTCAGGGAAATGCGAGTGCGCGATGCCCATGTCGTGCACGACCACGGCCACGGTGCGCGATTCATCGCGCCAGTGTTCCAGGATATGCAGCAGCGTATCGCGCGTGCGGGTATCGATATTGTTGAAGGGTTCGTCCAGCAAGATGATGGGCGTGTCCTGCACCAGAAGGCGCGCAAAGCGGGCGCGTTGCAACTGGCCGCCAGACAGCGTGCTGATCGGACGCTCGCCAAACCCGGAGAGGCCAACCCGATCCAGCGCCGCTTGCGTACGGGTGGATTCATCGCCCGCCAGGCTGGAGAACCCGCCCTTGCGTTTCCACGCGCCAGACAGGACCAGCTCATTGACCGTCAGCGGAAACTGGCGATCCAGCTCTGCCAGTTGCGGCAGATAGGCAATCGCCCCGTCTGCGGTGATCTTGCCCGTGGTCAACGGCTGCAAACCGGTGACTGCCTTGAGCAGCGTAGTCTTGCCTGCGCCGTTGGGGCCCACCACGGCGGTCAGCCCACCGGCTGTGAACGTGCCACTGACATGATGCACTGCCGGGTGTTTGCGATAGCAAACGGTGATGTCATCCAGCCGGATCATTTACATGGCCCACCAGGTCATCAACCACACCAGCGCCAGCGGCACCAGCGCAATCAGCAATCGCTGGCCAGCGCTGGAAGCAAACAGACGGGCAGGCAGGCCCGGTCTGGCGGGCGCAGCATGGCTATGCGCGTGGGCATGCGAGTGATCGTGGGTATGTTGGTGGGACATCGAACCGGAATGGCTTAATTGCAATAATGTTGCATTATGCGGGATTGAGGCCGGGCGGGGCAAGGGGAGCGGGCGGGGATGTGAGGAGTGAGGAGTGAGGTGTGAGGTGTGAGGAGTGAGGAGTGAGGAGTGAGGAGTGAGGAGTGAGGAGTGAGGAGTGAGGAGTGAGGAGTGAGGAGTGAGGAGTGAGGAGGGGGAGGCGTGCATACCCCTGGTTCGTCATTCCTGCGAAGGCAGGAATCCAGCACGCCCACCGCAGGTGGGCTTTAGCTGGCAAACCATTTTCCGTGCCTTCGGCACACCTATTTGCGCCTGGATTCCGGCCAAGGGGGCCGCCGAGGTCAGGAATGACGAAGTGGTGGTGTGTGTAAAAGAGTAGTTGCATCTGGCAGACCGGCATTTGCACTCTGCACACCTCACACCTCACACCTCACTCATCCACATCCGCCGGCACGCCCGCAGACTTGAAATACGCATCCAGATCGCGTTCCCGGTGCGGGATGAACGCCCGGTCCGCCGGCTGCAAGGCGGTAATCCGGTCCAGCCGGAATGTGCGGAAATCCACCCGCTTTTCACACCAGGCCACCAGCGTCCACTTGGCACCCCAGAAGAACAGGCCCAGTGGCCAGATATGGCGCTGTTCGCTTTCCTCGCTATCGAGCCGGCAGTAATCCATCTGCAGCACCTGGTTGGTGCCGATCGCGGCGTGGATCAGATCAAAGAACTCACCCGAAAACGGTTTGGTCCAGCCCGGCGAATACAAAGACACCCGGCCAAAGCGGCGGCGCAAATCCAGTGGCAGGGCGCCGTTGATCTTGGCCTGGGCGCGGATGGCGGCGCGTTCCAGCCGGTTGCCGCCCCAGGAGCGCACCATCCGCAGGCCGATGGTGACGGCTTCGATTTCTTCCTGATCAAACATCAAGGGCGGCATGTCGTACGTTTTATGCAGCACGTAGCCCATGCCGGCCTCGCCATCAATAGGCACGCCAGAGGCCATCAAATCCTGGATATCGCGATAGATTGTGCGCTCCGAGACTTCCAGTTTCTCTGCCAGCCAGCGTGCGGTGGTCAGCCGCCGGCCGCGCAGGAACTGCACAATCTGGAAGAGTCTGTCTGCGCGGCGCATGGGGTGCCCTGGTTAACCCGCGTGAGAGAAAAGGCCAACGCGGTTGCCTTCTGAATCAACCATGCCGGCAATGTAACCAATGCAATCGCCCAGAAACACCACCGGGAAATCCATCTTGCCGCCCGCGCGTTCCACCCGGCCCAGCACGGTGTCGAGCTTTTCCGTGCCCACGTTCAGATAAGCGCGTGTGCCGCTGGCGCCCGGCTGCATGTGCGCCGCCTTGAACAGCGCACCGCCCGGCTGGTCTTCGGCATGCGGGAAAATGGCCTGGTCAGAGTCGCCAAAGCGTTCACGCTTGAGATGGGTGTTGAACACGGCTTCGTAAAAACGCACGGCACGCTCCATGTCGGCAACAGCAATTTCAGTCCAGCAGAACGGATTTTGAATGGTGTCCATGATCGAGTCTCCTGAGTGCATTGGTATGACGCCGGGGTGGCGTGAGGTGCAATGTACGCGGGGGCTACTGACACCATTCTGTCAGTAGTGTGGAGCCAGGTCATCTTTTGCGCTGAATGTACTGTTTATTTCCGGAGATGTTGGGATTTTTAAGCCAAAAGATGAGATTTATCGAAGCCTAAAGTTGAGACTGGAAATCGGGCCTGGGGCGCTTGGAGCAACGGCACCGACTGGCGCGTGATCCAGGGTTTTAATCGACGCTCTGGAAGCGAGAGGAGAAGCGAGGGAAAAAGGGAGCAAAACACCCTGAGCTAGTCCAGGTCATCCCATATTGGAAGGGGTTTGCCTAGGCTTTGACCTGTTATCTCGCTCGTCCTTGAAAAATGACCGCCTGTCGAATGCCAGTTTGTTTCGCAAAGTGATGCAAGATCAGCTGGTAGCAGTGACTGATGCTTTCAGTATCTGTCAAATTTTCTCGTGTGCGAAATAAATTCTTGCACTGATTTTATGTATTTAATTGAATACATTGCAACTTACCTGCAACCAGTAACAAAAGAAAAACATTTGTAATTCGGACTAAAAGAGTTAATGTTTATGGGGGTTTTAGCCGTAAATGGCAATTTGCTATTTAGGAAAAAATGTAACGCAGAAAATTGCCGCTATTATGGTTCGAATTTGTTTGTTACTTGTAAGGATTTTTGAGAGATGCTGCGACATAATGGCATATTGCTATTTAGAAAATGATTCTATGACTTGCAAGAAAATAGTGTAAGGGCAATTTTCCTTAAATTAAATCGGTAAAATTGATTGATTTAATGATTTTAAAATAAAAGCATTGTTTGACAGCGGGCATCCCCGGCGCGTTTAATTTGCGCCACAGGACGTCCATTTCCGTTTCTTTCGGGAGGACTAAGAGTTGACCGACATGTTCATGGAAGCCAAAGATGTGGCGCAGCTGCTCTGCATCAGCGTAAAAACGCTCGATAAAATTATTGGCCAGCACGAAGGCCCGCCGTTCCTGCGTGTCGGCCGCATTCGGCGCTGGCGGCGCGAGGACGTTCTTGAGTGGATTGAACAGCAAACCCGACAACACGGAAAACAATCAAAGGCAATGAATGGCAATTGATTCATCAGCGATAGCCCTTCGGGGCTGTCACTATCATCAATGTGTATTGAATTGAAACAGGAGAATGATTTAACGGGATAAAACCAGGTGACCTAGTAGTAAAGCGCAACGGTCAGGGTGGGACCCCCTCAGCCAAGTATTGCTTTGGCCGAGGGAGAACGATCTTTTGGACGGGATCAAGTCTCATTCTGTCGCCGTACTAATCCAATGGCAACATTAACGTTTGATATCGGACGTACGGTTGCGCTCCATCGTTTGTGGCTTCCTCGCGAGCCACGAATTACCCATGGAGACAAAGACATGAGTGCTTTTGTTCAGGGCATTGTTACGCCCAAAATTTGCCAGCTGCAATCCAATTGGCGACCTGTGGTATGGGGAGGTGTCCCATGCTGAAGGCCGGTCTTCGTATTATCAGTAATACCAATTCCATGAAGTACATCGGCGAACATCACTCATTTAAAACCGGACAAAGGCTGGTATATGAGTCGAAATCCGAGCGGGATATGTTGCTTGCTCTTGAAGGCAATCCCGACGTCGCCCGTCTGAATGTGCAATGCAGGGAATTTGTGATGTGGTTTGACAACGCCGCGCACACCTACATCCCGGACATCGAGGTCATTTGGCGGGATGTCTGGCGGCCGCGTTTGTACATAGAGTGCAAATCGGTTGACGGGGGCCTGAGTGATGAAGCCCGGCAAAAATACAATTCGGTGGCTGACCAGCTAGACCTTCTCGGCCTTCGCTTTTCCTTGCATCGTCATCCGGACATTGTCGCGTCACCTGCTTTTATCAATGCTCGCAACCTGCGCCAGAATGCGGCACATCGTTACAGCCGGAGCGAGTGGTTAACCATCCGAGAGAAGGTACCCTGCACCCTTGCCACACTGTACGCCGATCCGCAAGTTGAGGATGGTCTGCTTGGAGGGAATTCCGGCTTCCAGGGCCAGCTCGACCGCCGTCAACACGGCGGCTTCATCATGCATCAGCACCAGGGCGAGGATGTCGACCATTTCCCGATCGCCGCCGGGCCGTTTGAGCAGGATCTTCTGGAGTTGCCGGAAGCCTTCCGGCAATTCGCTGACCCACCACTGCCACATTGTTGAAACCGGGAACGACAGCTACCGTTTCAAGAACAGCACGTTTCCACCGGAAAAGGAGAAAAAAGCCCCCAGGCAGCCCCAACCCACCCCCTGAAAAGGGTCCATCAGGTGGGTCAGAATTCGATGCAAAAGGTGGGTCAGGATTCAGTGCAAATCAACACTCTCACTGAAGAGAGCATCGTGAACAGTGGGTTTGGCTTGTACTTTCACTTATTAAAATGGATTCGGTTGTCCTGGGTTTTTCCAACCCAACTTACGGCTATTGTTCTCATACCAATAACTCGTCGTGTGTTTGTATGATTAGTCCAGATCAGTCCGGTCTCTTCGGAGTGGCCTGAAGTTGGATGGACGATTCTCCAGCAATTCGTCACGGCGCTTCTTCTCTTCTATTTCTGCCTTCTTGATCTCTTCATACAAGCTCGGGCAGTAAGCCGTCAGTGTTGGAGGATCCCTCAAAAGGTTTGAAAGGAACAGCCAGATCAGAAGGAGCAACCCTAGCCAGATCAGATGAATGTTTCCCGCATGGATGGCGAGCTGGTACGCCAGCGAGTTACTTGCCCCCCATCCCAGATAAAGATTTATCGCAAACATGGTCAGGCAGTAAAAGCTATTGACCTTGTCCTCCCTCCATTTACGAATCAGCTTGGCATAGTCGTCTTCATATTGGTCCAGAAGGTCCAGGTAATACTTTTCCCGAGTTTTATGGGCATGTTGGAGCAATTTATACCCAGAAACATGCCCACGCGGACGTTCCGGTACCTGCTCATTTACGTTGAACCAGTTGCTTACCAAAGAAAATGGATTGTCGAAGATCCAGTCGAGCATCGTGAATAGATCACTCGTGATCCGCGGAAAAAGGATGCCTGTGAGAAAGGAAAATCCAACAAAGTAAAGAATGCCTTTAGTAGCGAGGTTGGACTGGTCCATCAAGGCCTTGCTACGGGCCAGGTCGAATATTCCTGGTTGCCCAGACCCGATAAAGCAGTTGTCCAGGAACAGAATAAAAGTAGCGGCCAGAAAGAAGAATTTTTCTTCCGTTGCAGCTTGGAGAACGGAAAAGATTCCTATGTTTTTAAGAGTACTATCGCTTTGATCGCTCATTGGAATGCCTTGGAGAGGTTCCCGCTTCATGTAGCGGTACCAGGGAATTCTACGGTCGCATCGTCTGGTCAGTCTCAAACGCTTGCAGACGCAGAGCAAGGCGCACCGGAAACTGACCTGTCTGGCCATGTCTTTGGGGTTAGGGCGGCGCTACCGAGTGAGCCAATCAATTGTCGGACGTTCTTGAATGAATAGATGGAAAATTCCGATCCCACTTTTAGACTTAAAACCTAACTAATCCCATTTTTTGGCTTCGATCGGTCTCAACAATTTTTAGAAAGACTCCCCAGGAAGCCTCAATAGTGCTGAAAGGGAAATCTCATTTATTCGGAAGAAAACATGTACCCAGGCGGTAAAACACCTTGTCGGGTCATTACTTTGGTCATAACCTGGTTTGTGACGGATCAACCCGTTTTGGCTTCCCGCCGAGGGTGACTCATGCCTGCTGCAAATCGTGCAACACCAGTCCGTGCTGATCAGCGCACACAAGACCAGACACAACAGCATCATTATCCGGGCGGCGCCTTGGGGTTGCTGGTGGCGGGGCTGGTGACGTCTTTCCTGCGCTGGCGCGTCCGGGCCAGCCTGGCTGAAACCGGCGTTCAGGCCGGGCGCAGGGCTTCGCGTTCCAGATACCCCAGACACACCGACACCAGTTGCTCCGGCAAGAGCTTGAGCATTTCCGGGGTGGGTTCGCCTTCCAGCAAAACCTGGATCGGGCCGATCATCACGCCGGCAAACATGAAGGTGACGGTGCTGATATCAGCAAACCGCGCGTCGGAGGCCGTCCTGAGCATGGCTTCCAGCGCGGCGCGGTTGCGTTGTTTGATGCTCTGCACGTACTCGCGTGAGTCAAGTTCAGTGGCCACGGCGTACAGCGCGCGGGATTCGGCCAGGTTCTGCGTTTTGATTTTCACAAACGCGGTGACGATGGTTCTGACCATCTGCGCCAGCGTGGCGCCGTGCATGGACAACGCGGCTTCATCTACCGTGCGGGCGACCTGTTCCAGGTGCCGTTGCAGCACGGCAAACAGCAGCGCCTGCTTTTGCGGGTAGTACTGGTATAGCGTGCCGACCGAGACACCAGCGCGCTCGGCCACGCGGATGGTAGTCAGGCGTGGCAGCCCTTCTGCCAGCAAAACCTGAATAGTGGCTTCGAAAATGGTATCGACGGTGGCTTGCGATCGGGCCTGGCGTGGCCGTTTGCGGGCGTCGAGTGTGGGGAGGGAGTCTGTGCGCATATGCGAATACAAATTCTGAAGGATTATTCGTATTCTAGATGTATCCCGCTTTACCGGATACCACCGTTCAGAAGGAGTAGTTTCAATGACTGATGCAAGCCGCGCCGGCACATTTACCCTGGGCAGCCGTACCGTGAACCGTATGGGCTATGGCGCCATGCAACTGGCTGGCCCGCAGGTTTTCGGCCCGCCGAAGGATCGCGCCGCCGCACTGGCCGTTTTGCGCACCGCAATCGAAAGCGGCATTAACCATATTGATACCAGCAACTTCTACGGCCCGCACGTCACCAACCAGATCATCCGCGAAGCGTTGCACCCGTATGCCGATAACCTGACCATTGTCACCAAGGTGGGTGCCAGCCGCGGGGCAGATGGGGCGTGGAATGTGGCCAACTCCCCGGCCGAGCTGGAAGCCGCCGTGCACGACAACCTGCGCAATCTGGGGCTGGATGTGCTCGACGTGGTCAATTTGCGCTTGATGTTCAGCGTTCACGGCCCCGCTGCGGGCGACGTGGAGCCGCAACTGACGGCACTGGCCGAACTGCAGGCGCGCGGGCTGATCCGGCATATCGGCCTTAGCAACGTGTTGCCGGAGCAAGTGGCGCAAGGGCGCGCGATCGCCGAGATTGTGTGCGTGCAGAACATGTACAACCTGGCGCAACGGCGTGATGACGCGCTGATCGACAGCCTGGCGGCCGAGGGCATTGCGTACGTGCCGTTCTTCCCGCTGGGCGGGTTCTCGCCTTTGCAGGCCGATGCGCTCAGCCACGCTGCCGAGCAATGTGGCGCCACGCCCATGCAGGTGGCGTTGGCCTGGTTGTTGCAGCGCTCGCCCAATATTCTGCTGATTCCGGGGACGTCATCCGTGGCGCATTTGCAGCAGAATATCGCCAGCCTGGCGGTACAACTGCCGCCGCAGATGCTGGCGGCGCTGGATCAGATTGGCGCGGGCAACGTACCCGCCTGATGGCATGGGGAACTACGCAGCAAAAACAAAACCCGGCGCAATGCCGGGTTTTGTTTGTTCCGCAGGCGGCGCCCGGTGATCAGCCCGTCAGCACTTCAATGTGATACAGGCCCCACGGGCACGAAGCGTAGCGGTCAGGCAGCGGCTTGGCGGTCATTTCCGGAAAACTGTCGGGGGAGTACACCGCCCAGAGCGGGCCGAGGCCACCCAGCGGAATCGGCTTGCCGTCGATGTGGGTGGCGACGATATAGCGGTACTTGCGCAGGTCACCCAGCGAGACGCCCGCGGCGTAGCCGTCAATCGCGCGCAGCAGCACTTTGGTGCCGTCACGGGTGGGGGCGCCGGCCGTAGCTAGCAATTGCGCCAGATACGGCCCTTTGAGCAGGTGCGGTTTGCCGTCGTATTCCAGCGTGGCGCTGACTTCTACCGCCGGCATTTTCAGCAGGTCGGCAAAGGTCAGGGTCCAGGCCGAGTTGAAATGCACGTTCTGTTTTTTCAGTAGCTGATCAAACACCGGGTCCAGCGGGCCGCGATTGCTGCGGGTAATGGCGCCAGAGACTGTCAGCAGGGTCGGGGCAGGTGCGGCGGGTTCGGGGGCAGGGGCGGCTTTTTCTTTTTTGCGGGCCAGCGCCGGGGTGGCGACACCCGCAACCAGTGCCGCGCCAGCAGTCAGAAACGCTCTCTTGTCCATATTGCCCCTGTATCCCTTATTGGTGTTGCCTGGTCGCACGCGGGCCGGCCGGTGCGCCAAACCCGTTATTAAACCATGTTCTGGCGCATGATCCTGACTTTTTGCCAGGGGCGAACTAGTCCATTTGGTCTAGTGCGCATGGTTCTAATGCAGTGTTTGCGGCGTGCTTGTGGCCAGTTATGCCACTGGCTTGCTGGTCGTACCCTTGGCGGTGTCTATCCAATACTCCATCGTCACAGGCCAGTCATCATGTCAACGTCTGCTGTCATTTCCCGCTGGGAGCCTGAAAACCAGGCTTTCTGGCAACAATCGGGCGAGCAGATTGCCAAGCGCAATTTGTGGATTTCCATCCCCTGTCTGCTGCTCGCGTTTTCGGTCTCCATCATGTGGAGCATCGTGGTGCTGAAGATGCCGCTGATCGGCTTTCAGTACACCAAGGATCAATTGTTCCTGCTGACCGCGCTGCCCATGCTTTCGGGCGCTACGCTGCGCATTTTCTACAGCTTTATGCCGTCGATTCTGGGCGGCCGCAAATGGACCACCATTTCCACGGCGTCCTTGCTGATCCCGGCAGTCTGGCTGGGCATGGCCGTGCAAGACCCGACCACGCCGTACTCGGTGATGCTGGTGATTGCACTCCTGACCGGTCTGGGTAGCGGCAACTTTGCCAGCTCCATGGCCAATATTGCGTACTTCTTCCCCAAGAGTCAGAAAGGCTACGCCAATGGCATGAACGCCGGTCTGGGTAATCTGGGCGTGTCGGTGGCGCAGTTCGTGATGCCGCTGGTGATTACCGGCGGCATGTTCGCGGCCTTTGGTGGCGATGCGCAGACCTTTACCAAGGATGGCGTTGAACATCAGATCTGGCTGCAAAACGCGGCGTTTATCTGGGTGCCGTTCATTATTGCGTCCAGTGTGGCGGCCTGGTTCGGCATGAATGATCTCTCCAGCGCCCGTGCCTCGTTCTCTGAACAAGCCGTGATTTTCCGTCGCAAGGATAACTGGCTGATGTGCTGGCTGTATCTGGGCACGTTCGGCAGCTTTATCGGTTTTTCGTCCGGCTTTGCCTTGCTGGCCAAAACCCAGTTCCCGAGTATGGATGTCACCAGCTTTGTGTTCATTGGCCCGCTGATTGGCGCGCTGGTGCGGCCCATGGGCGGCTGGGTGTCCGACAAGATGGGTGGCGCCCGCGTCACCGCCGGTATCTTCGCCGGCATGATCGTGGCCGTGCTTGCGGTGCTGTCTTTCCTGCCCGCACAAGGGCAGGGCGGCAATTTCTGGGGCTTCTTCATCGCCTTCCAGTTCTTGTTTGTGCTGGCCGGTATTGGTAACGGTTCCACCTACCGCATGATCCCGACCATTTTCCTGACTTGCGCCCAGCGCGAGGCAAAGGAAAAAGGCATGGCTGCCGCTGAGGCTGAACATAACGGCACGCGTGAATCTGCTGCGGCCGGTGGCTTTATCAGTGCGATCGGCGCTTATGGCGGCTTTTTGATCCCGCAACTGTTTGGTTTCTCCATGAAAACCACGGGTGCGGCAGAAACGGCGTTGTATGTGCTGCTGGTGTTCTATGTCAGTTGCCTGCTGCTGACGCTGTGGCGCTACGCCCGCAAGGGTGCTGCCATGCCGTGCTGAGTCCGGCATTGGCACAGACAAAAAAAGCGCCCGTGGGGCGCTTTTTTTATTGGCGTGGCAGCGCATTACTGATGCTGTTGCACCACTTCCTCACCGGCTTTGGTGATCTGGAAGCCATAAATAGGCTTGGCCTCGATCAGCGGCGGTTCCACATCAAGCAAGTTGCGCACATGCTGGAAATCCAGGTTGATGGATTTGCCGGCAGCGGCTTCACGCAGGATTTCGAGGTCCGTATTGGTCAGGTCGGCCAGAGTCGTCATGGTGTTCTCCCGTGCAAGTTGAGTGGCAGGTCGGGGCGCTTGTTTTCAGCCCCGTAACCGGCTCAGGCGAAGTCATTTAACCGCATCATGCGTGGCAGCAATGCCAAGGGCATTCTCATTTGCCTGTCGGACAAATGCCGACGGCCATTTGGGGCAGCCCGTATTCTGCCGTCCGGCCTGTCGTGGCATGATCAAAACAGACAAACTGCTATCAATTCAAAGACCTGGCCTGACAACGCAGCACAAGGAGGGGACATCATGCGCAAGCATCATCGACACGCCGGCAAAGCCTGGTTACTGGCCATCTTGTTGTTGCTGGCCGCATTGGCGGCGGCGCAAACCCCGGGTGAGGCGCTGCTGGGGCATTACCAGAGCCTGACCGCGCAACTGGAACACAACCAGTTTGGCCAGCCGCTGGTGCTGGCTTCCACCCAGACCGACAAAGAACTCAAAGGCGAAATCTACGCCGTGGTGGATCACCCGTTCGCGCAGTTCAAGGCCGGCGTGAGCGATCCGGGCAACTGGTGCGACATCCTGATCCTGCATCTGAACATCAAGTACTGCCATCAAGGCGCCCGACCAGACCAACTGGTGGTGTTCATTGGCCGCAAGTTTGATCAGCCGCTCTCTGATGCCCATGAACTGGATTTCGCCTGGCGCGCCCAGGCCGGGGACGACGGGTATTCACAGATCAACCTGGTGGCGGGCAACGGCCCGCTGGGGACGCATGATTACCGCATCAATCTGGAATCTGCCCCGCTGGATGCCGGACACACCTTTGTGCATCTGTCTTATGCCTACGGTTATGGTCTGACCGCCAGGCTGGCGCTGCAGACCTACCTGAACACGCTGGGTAGCGACAAGGTGGGCTTTACCACGGTGGATGGCGCGCCGGTGGGCGGTATCCGCGGCCTTGTGGAGCGCAATACCATCCGCTATTACTTTGCGATCGAGTCCTGGTTGTCGGCGCCGCAGCCCGAAGCGCGCATGCGCAACTGGTTTACCGCCACCGAGCGCTATCCGCGCCAGCTGCATGAAATGGATGCAGATGAATACATGGCCATGAAACGCAGCGAGTATCGCCGGCAGCAAAAACCGCCCAACAGCCAGGCCAGCGCCTAGAGTTCGTCATCGGCCGGGAACAGGGTGACCACGCCGCTGAGCATGCGTCGCCACAAGCCGGCGTCAGGATCGCTGGTCCAGGTTTTGTCCTGGCCGTCTTCCTGGCCAACCCAGCGCAACTGGCGGCTTTGCGCGGTGTCATCGGGCCGGTGCGGCGGGGCCAGTTCCAGCAGGTAACTGTATTTGGGCGTGGCGGCCAGGTCATACAAATGCGCTACCTGTTCGGCCAGTTCCGGGCTTTTGATCAGCACGGCCTGTTCGGTATTGAGATTGACCGAGCGCGGGTCCAGGTTGAACGAGCCGATCATGAGAATCTGCCGGTCTACCACATAGGCCTTGGTGTGCAGGCTGGCGCGGGACGATCCGGTGGAGAGCGCCGCACCGTGCACCCCGGCCACCGGGCGGAATTCGTGCACTTCCACGCCGCTGGCGACCAGTTGCTTGCGGTATTTGCGCCAGGCCGAATGCACGGCGGCGACGTCGGTCGAGGCCAGCGAGTTGGTCAGCACTTTCACCGCCACGCCGCGCTGTTCCAGGTCTGCCAGCATCTGCGTGCCGCCATCCCGCGGGACAAAATAAGCCGACATGATGATGAACTCATGCTGCGCCCGCCGGGCCGCCATGAACAGCCCGGCACCCGGCTTGCTCATGGCCGGTGCGCTGGCATTGTCCGCTTCTACCTTGTCCGGGTTGTCTGCTGCCAGCCAGGCATGGGCCCAGATCAGGTGACTGGTGGCGGTGGCGAGCAAGGCATCGGCGCTGGCTGCATCCGGAATCTGCATTTGCGCCGGTTCTTTGTTGTCGGTGGGCGGCGGCGGGGCGTTGCTGGCGGTTTGCCAGGCGTTGATCGCCTCCGGGGTTGGTGGCCGGGATTCCAGCGCCTGCAGCGGGTAGCTTTCCTTGCTGTTCCAGTAGTGGTCAAAACTGGTTTCCAGCTTGCCGGGCAACTGGCCGGCGGCCAGTACATCCAGATCCCGGAAATTCATGTCGGGCCGCGCGTCAAAGTACTGGTCGGCCAGATTGCGGCCGCCAACAATGGCCAGCACGCCATCGGCAATCAATGACTTGTTGTGCATGCGCCGTTCCAGATGATCGTAATCCGCAAACAGCGCACCGGCCCGCGCAAACATGGAGCGATCGCCAGTGGTCAACGGGTTGAACACCCGCACTTCAAAATTGGGTTGCACCGCCATGATGGCGAGCATGCTGTCCGGGTGGCCCAGATTGAGGTCATCAAGCAGCACGCGCACGCGCACGCCGCGGCGGGCGGCGGCGGTCAGGGCGTTCAGGATGACTGTCCCGGTATGGTCTTGCAGCGCGGTGTAGTACTGCAGATCAAGCGAGGTGCGCGCTTGCTGGATCAGCGCCAGGCGCGCCTCAAAAGCCTCCTGGCCGTGCACCAGCAAATAGAACCCGGATTGATCCGGATGCGCGATGCCGGCCGCCGTCACGCTCTGGCCCAATGGCCCGCCAGGATCGGCCGGCAGGGCGTGACTGGCAGGACGATCAAACTCGGCCAGTGGCGCGCGCGTGGCGCACCCGGCCATCACGATAGAGATCAGTAACAGCAAAGACCAGCGGCGGGCGATCCAGTGCATGGACAAGGTCCGGAGGAGATGGGTCATCAGAACGGGCAGCGTGCTCTGAACCATAGCCGCTCCTGGCCTGGTTTGCTGTCAGCGCGCAACGCGGCCGCGTGTGGGCCGCCACCCTGGCCAAAAGAACTAGTCCGCCCAGTTCTTTTGATCACCTCACGCTCACCCGTTGACGAATATCGGCCAGTCACCCCGAAGCCTAGCATTGGCTGCAATAGGCGCGATCCGTTTGCCGCGCCCGCAACCATCAAAAAAACGGGGTTCGCATGAGTCACCTGATCGACCGCTTGAAGTTTTTCTCCCGCACCCGCGAGACCTTTGCCAACGGCCACGGCGCCGTGGTGAACGAGGACCGCAAATGGGAAGACGGCTACCGCAACCGCTGGACGCACGACAAGGTGGTGCGCTCTACCCACGGCGTGAACTGCACGGGCTCCTGTTCCTGGCGCGTGTTTGTGAAGAACGGGCTGATTACCTGGGAGTTGCAGCAGACCGACTACCCGCGCACGCGGCCTGATCTGCCTAACCATGAACCCCGCGGCTGTCCGCGCGGCGCGTCTTATTCCTGGTATGTGTACTCCGCACAGCGCGTGAAATACCCCATGCTGCGTGGCCGCCTGGCCGTGCTGTGGCGCGAGGCGCGCAAGACGCTCGGCCCCATTGATGCCTGGCATTCGATCGTGTCTGACAAGGCCAAAGCAGACAGCTACAAACAGGTGCGCGGGCAGGGCGGCTTTGTGCGCAGCAACTGGGATGAAGTCACCGAACTGATCGCCGCCGCCAACGCCTATACCGCCAAAGAGTACGGCCCGGATCGCGTGATCGGCTTCAGCCCTATCCCGGCCATGAGCATGGTCAGCTACGCCGCCGGCGCCCGTTACCTGGGCCTGATCGGTGGCGTGCCGCTAAGTTTTTACGACTGGTACTGCGACTTGCCGCCGGCCAGCCCGCAAGTGTGGGGCGAACAGACCGACGTGCCGGAGTCGGCCGACTGGTACAACTCCACCTATCTGATGGTCTGGGGTTCCAATATCCCCATGACCCGCACGCCGGACGCCCACTTCTACACCGAGGTGCGCTACAAGGGCACCAAGACGGTGGCGGTCTCCAGCGACTTTGGCGAAATGGCCAAGTTTGGCGATCTCTGGCTGGCGCCCAAACAAGGCACCGATGCCGCGCTGGCGCTGGCCATGGGCCACGTGGTGCTCAATGAATTCCACAAAACCGGCAAGTCTGACTACTTCACCCGCTACGGCAAGCAGTACACCGATTTCCCCATGCTGGTGACATTGCGGGAACAGGGCGAAGGCTATACGCCGGATTATTTCCTGCGCGCGTCCATGCTGCCAGACGATCTGGGTGAGGCGAAAAACCCGGACTGGAAAACCGTCCTGATCGACCAGAACACCGGCGCACTGGCCGTGCCCAACGGCACCATCGGCTCGCGCTGGCATGAAGAAGGCGACCGCAAGGGCAAGTGGAATCTGGAACTGAAAAACCTGGCCGATGGCGCCGGGCTTGATCCGCTGCTGAGCCTGAAAGACCGCGCCGACGACATCGTCAGCGTGGGTTTTGATTACTTTGGCGGCGACAAGGATGACCTCTTGTTCCGCAACGTGCCTGCCCGCCGGGTCACGCTCAAAGACGGCAGTACCGCGCTGGTCGCCACCGTGTATGACCTGATGCTGGCCAATTATGGCGTTGATAACGGCCACGGCGGCGGCAATGTCGCCACCTCTTACGCCGATGACATTGCCTACACGCCCAAATGGCAAGAACGCCATACCGGCGTGAAAGCAGCGGACGTCATTACCGTTGGCCGCGAGTTTGCGCAGAACGCCCACGACACCCATGGCAAGAGCATGGTGGTGGTCGGCGCGGCGCTGAACCACTGGTTCAACAACGACATGACCTATCGCGGCATCATCAACTTGCTGATGATGTGCGGCTGTGTCGGCCAGAGCGGTGGCGGCTGGGCGCATTACGTGGGCCAGGAAAAACTGCGCCCGCAACCGGGCTGGACACCGCTGGCATTTGGTCTGGATTGGCAACGGCCGGCCCGGCAAATGAACGGCACCAGTTTCTTTTACGCGCATACCAGCCAGTGGCGGCACGAGAAACTCTCTGTGGCCGAAATCCTTGGCCCCAAGGCCGGAGCAGGTCAGTACGACAATATGGCGCTGATTGATTTCAACGCCAAAGCCGAGCGCATGGGCTGGCTGCCCTCAGCCCCGCAACTGGAAACCAACCCGTTCGACATCACCCGCCAGGCTGATGCCGCCGGGGTTGATCCGGTGAAGTTTGCCGTAGAGGGCCTGAAAGCCGGCACGCTCAACATGAGCTGTGAAGACCCGGACAACCCGAAAAACTTCCCGCGCAATCTGTTTGTGTGGCGCTCCAACCTGCTGGGTTCGTCCGGCAAGGGTCATGAGTATTTCCTCAAATACCTGCTGGGTACGCAAAACGCGGTGTTCGATGACGAAACCACGTCGATCAAACCGGGCGAAGTGAAAGTGCGTCCGGCGGCAGAGGGCAAACTTGATCTGCTGACGGTGCTGGATTTCCGCATGTCTACCACCTGTCTGTACGGCGATATCGTGTTGCCGACCGCCACCTGGTATGAAAAAGATGACCTGAACACGTCTGACATGCACCCGTTCATTCACCCGCTGAGTGAAGCGGTGCAGCCCTTGTGGCAATCGAAGACCGACTGGGAAATCTACAAGGCCATCGCGAAGAAATTTACCGAGATCGCCGGCCCGTATCTGGGCGTGCAAAAAGACCTGGTGCTGACCCCGCTGATGCACGACAGCCCGGCCGAACTGGGCCAGCCGTTTGCGCCCAAAGACTGGAAGCACGGCGAGTGCGATCTGATCCCTGGCAAGACCGCGCCGAACATGACGGTAGTCGAGCGCGACTACCACCGCATCTACGAGAAATTCACCACCATCGGCCCGCTGTTGAAGAACGTGAACAACGGCGGCAAGGGCATTTTCTGGCAGACCGGGCATGAGATCGACGAACTGGCCGCGCTCAACGGCGTTGCAGCCAACGGCCAGCCCAGACTGGATACCGCCATTGATGCGGCGGAGATGATCCTGACCCTGGCGCCGGAAACCAATGGCCATGTGGCGGTGAAGTCCTGGACGGCGCTCTCTGCCGTGACCGGGCGCGATCACACGCATCTGGCCAATGGCCGCGAGCATGAAAAAATCCGCTTCCGCGACGTTCAGGCGCAACCGCGCAAGATCATCAGTTCGCCCACCTGGTCTGGCATTGAAAGCGAAGAAGTCAGCTACAACGCCGGTTACACCAATGTGCACGAGCTGATCCCCTGGCGCACGCTCACCGGCCGCCAGCAGTTCTACCAGGATCACCGCTGGATGCTCGATTTTGGCGAAGGCTTTTGCGTGTACAAGCCGCCAGTCGATCTGAAAACCGTTGCGCCCATGCTGGGCAAGGTGCCCAACGGCGAGCCGGAGATCGTGCTGAACTTCATCACGCCGCACCAGAAATGGGGCATTCACTCGACCTATTCCGACAACCTGCGCATGTTGACGCTCAGCCGCGGCGGCCCGCACGTATGGCTGTCTGAGGCCGATGCCAGAAAGGCCGGTATTGCCGACAACGACTGGATCGAAGTCTTCAACAGCAATGGCACGCTGACCGCCCGCGCGGTGGTGAGCCAGCGCGTGCCGGACGGCATGACCCTGATGTACCACGCCCAGGAAAAGATCGTGAACGTGCCGGGCGCGGAAACCAGCGGCAAGCGCGGCGGTATTCACAACTCGGTCACCCGTACGGTCACCAAGCCCACGCACATGATCGGCGGCTATGCGCAGCAAGCCTACGGCTTTAACTACTACGGCACCGTCGGCGCTAACCGTGATGAGTTTGTGATTGTCCGGAAGATGAAGCACGTGGACTGGATGGAAGCACCGCTTGAAGGAGACAAAAAATGAAAATCCGTGCCCAAGTCGCCATGGTGCTCAATCTGGACAAATGCATCGGCTGCCATACTTGTTCTGTCACCTGTAAAAACGTCTGGACCAGCCGCGATGGCGTGGAATACGCCTGGTTCAACAATGTCGAGACCAAACCTGGCATTGGTTACCCCAAGGAATGGGAAAACCAGAAAAAATGGAATGGCGGCTGGAAACGGCTGCCTTCGGGCAAGATCGAACCGCGTCAGGGCGGCAAGCTGCGCATTCTGGCGCAGATGTTTGCCAACCCCAACCTGCCGGAAATCGACGACTACTACGAGCCGTTTACCTACGATTACGAGCATCTGCAAAACGCCAAAGAATCGCAAACACCGCCCACCGCGCGCCCGGTGTCGGTGATCACCGGCAAGAAGATGGAGAAAATCCACTGGGGCCCGAACTGGGAAGACGATCTGGGCGGCGAGTTTGCCAAACGCAGCAAGGACGTCTTGTTCGAGAACGTGCAAAAAGAGATGTACAGCACGTTCGAGAACACCTTCATGATGTATCTGCCGCGCCTGTGCGAACACTGCCTGAACCCGGCCTGCGTGGCGTCGTGCCCGTCCGGCTCGGTCTACAAGCGTGAAGACGATGGCATTGTGCTGGTTGATCAGGACAAATGCCGCGGCTGGCGCATGTGCGTATCGGGCTGCCCGTACAAGAAGATTTACTACAACTGGCAGTCTGGCAAAGCCGAGAAGTGCACCTTCTGCTTCCCACGGATTGAAGGCGGCCAGCCCACCGTGTGTTCAGAGTCTTGCGTGGGCCGTATCCGCTATCTGGGCGTGATGCTGTATGACGCCGACCAGATCGAAAATGCCGCGTCAGTAGAGAACGAACAAGACCTCTACGCTGCGCAACTCAAGGTCTTTCTTGACCCGCATTCGCCCGAAGTCCAGGCCGAAGCGCTCAAGCAGGGTATCCCGCAATCCTGGCTGGATGCCGCCGTCAAATCCCCGGTCTACAAGATGGCGATGGAATGGAAGATCGCCTTCCCGCTGCATCCGGAATACCGCACCTTGCCCATGGTCTGGTACGTGCCGCCGCTCTCGCCGATCCAGTCGGCCGCTGAGTCTGGCCTGCTGGGCAAGCACGGCATCTTGCCGGACGTGAGCGAGTTGCGGATTCCGCTGCAGTATCTGGCCAACCTGCTAACCGCCGGGGACGAAAAACCGGTGCTGGCTGCGCTGGAACGCATGCTGGCGATGCGCGCTTATATGCGTGACAAGTCGGTACATCAGACCGAAAACCTGGAGGTGCTCAAGCAGGTCGGGCTGACGCAGGCGCAGGTGGATGAAATGTACAAAGTGATGGCGATTGCCAATTACGAAGACCGCTTTGTCATTCCGTCCAGCCACAAGGAACAGGTGGAAGACAGCTTCAACGACAAGGCCGCCTGTGGTTTCACCTTTGGCAACGGCTGCTCGGGCGGCGCTTCAACCGAAGGGTTGTTTGGCCAGCGTAAACAAGGCAGCACCATCTTTGTGGATATGCCCAAGTCCCGCAAAAACAAATCGGAGGTGCAGTCATGAACATGCGCATTCCGCAAACCGTACATTTTCAGGTGATGTCCGCGCTGTTGCAGTACCCGGAACAAGACCTGCTGGATGCGCTGCCAGAACTGGATGGCTTGCTGGCGCTGGCGCCGGCCGGCCTGCGCGTCAAGCTGGCGCCGCTGTTCGCGCACTTGCGCGCGCACTCGCTGATTGCCGCGCAGGAAGTGTATGTCGATACCTTTGACCGCGGCCGCAAGTATTCCTTGCACCTGTTCGAGCATATTCACGGCGAAAGCCGCGATCGTGGCCCGGCCATGGTTGACCTGATGGATGCCTACAAAGAACACGGTTTCCAGGTCGAGGCCAGCGAGCTGCCGGATTACCTGCCGTTGCTGCTGGAGTTCCTGGGCGGCGTGGATCAAGCCACCGCGCAATCGTTCCTGGACGAAGCCATTCACGTGATCGCGGTCATTGGCGAACGGTTGGCAGAGAAGAACTCACCCTACGCCTGCGTATTCAACGTGCTGGTGAGCCTGGCGACGGTAAAACCGCTGCCGCTGGTGCAACCGCCCGTGCGCGACATGGATGAAGCCATGGAAATGTTCGGGCCCAGCGCAGACGGCGTAGAGCCGCTGCTCAAGCCAGGTGCGCCGCAGACCATCCAGTTTTACCCACGCAACCAGGCCGCATAAGGGGAGGGCATCGACATGAATCAGTTTTTCTTTGGCATCTACCCCTATATCGGGCTGACGGTATTCTTGTTTGGCAGTCTGGTGCGCTTTGAGCGTGAGCAATACACCTGGCGCAGCGAATCCACACAATTGATCCGCCGTGGCCAGTTGCGCCTGGGTTCGTACCTGTTTCACATCGGCATCCTGATGGTATTTCTCGGGCATCTGGGCGGTTTGCTCACGCCCATCTGGATCTGGGATGCCCTGGGCGTGCCGCACAGCGTGAAGCAGATGATCGCCATGGTGGCCGGTGGTGTGTTTGGCAGCATGGCGCTGGTTGGCCTGCTGGTATTGCTCCACCGCCGCTTCAGTGATGAACGGCTGAAAGCCTTGACCCACTGGCGCGACAAACTGACTCTGGGCTGGATCCTGGTCACGCTGCTGCTGGGCCTGTCGACCATTGTGGTGTCCAGAGAACATCTGGACGGCCACATGATGACGCTCTTCATGGAATGGGCGCAGCGTATCCTGACCTTTCGGGGCGGTGCGGCAGAGCTGATCGCCAATGCGCCGTTGATCTTCAAGCTGCATATGTTCATGGGCATGACGCTGTTTGTGATCTTCCCGTTCACGCGTCTGGTGCATGTCTGGAGCGGCCTGGGTGCAGCGGCCTACGTCACGCGCGCCTGGCAGGTTGTGCGGCCGCGGAGTTAAACCAGTCCGGATATCCGGGTGCCTTATGATGTACGCATTACCAGATCAGGCACCCGGCATATCAATCTGTATCTAATAGTCATAAAATGGACGCTTGAGAGCAGGGAATTTCATGAACGCACCATTGCGCCAGACCCAGACCAGCACCCCTATCCTGACCGACCGCTTTGGCCGGACGGTGGATTACGTGCGGCTCTCGGTGACGGATCGCTGTGATCTGCGTTGTTCCTACTGCATGCCCAAGGGTTTTCAGGGCTTTGAAGAGCCGGAACACTGGCTGACCTTTGCCGAGATCGAACGCCTGATTGGCGCCTTTGCGCGCGTGGGGGTAGGGCGGGTGCGGCTGACCGGGGGCGAGCCCCTGCTGCGCCGTAATCTGCCTGATCTGGCTGCGCGCCTGAAAGCGCTGCCGGGCCTGTTTGATCTCTCCCTCTCGACCAATGCCACGCAACTGGCCCGCCACGCCAAAGCCTTGCGCGCCGCCGGTGTGGACCGTCTGAATATCAGTCTGGATACGCTGGATGGTGCCTGTAACGCGCACATCACCGGCCGCGACACCTTTGATGCCGTGATGCAAGGCATTGCCGCCGCGCAGGCCGAAGGCTTTGCGCCGATCAAGCTCAACATGGTCGCCATGAAAGGCGTGAACGACCATGAGATTGAACGCATGGCCGAATACGCCATGGCGCAAGGCTTCATCCTGCGGCTGATTGAAACCATGCCCATGGGGCAGACCGGGCGTAACGCGCAGTATCTGGACCTGGGCCCGGTGCGCGAGCGTCTGGCGGCACGCTTCGGGCTGGTGCCGGAAGCGCGTGAACTGGGTGGTGGCCCGGCGCGCTACTGGGCTACGCCGGATGGTGCCGGGCGCATCGGCTTTATCACCCCGATCTCGCAGCATTTCTGCGCGACCTGTAACCGCGTACGGCTGGCAGTGGATGGCACGCTGTATATGTGTCTGGGTCAGGAAGAGCGCTTTGAATTCCGCCCGCTCTTGCGTGACGGTGCCTCGGACGCAGAACTTGAAGCGGCCATTCGCACGGCGATTGAACTGAAACCGGAACGGCACGAGTTTCGTGAACAGCCTGGCAAGATTGTGCGTTTCATGTCCCAGACGGGTGGTTGATGACCCGACGCGTTTTTGGTCTGGTTGGCAGCTCGGGCAGCGGCAAGACCACCTTGCTCGAAAAGCTGATTGGCATATTCACTGCCCGCGGCGTCAGCATTAACGCCATCAAGCACTCGCATCATGACATCATGCTGGAACCGCCCGACAAAGACAGCGCACGCTTTCGTGCTGCGGGTGCGGCAGAAGTCATGGTGGTGTCGCCCTACCGTTACGCCATTTTTCATGAATTGCGGGACGCGCCAGAGCCGGATATCCATACGCAGCTGAACAGGCTGGCACCGGCTGATCTGACACTGATCGAGGGTTTCCGGCAGCATCCGTTTCCCAAGCTGGAAGTCTGGCGCGACGCCAACGGCAAGCCGCCGCGCTTTATCGATGATGCCTCCATCATTGCGCTGGTCAGTGACGACATCGCGCCACAGCCGCATGCGCTGGCCTTGTTCGGGCTGGATGACCTCGACGCCATTGCCGACTTTATTATGCAATCGGCCCAGGATATCGGATAACACCGGCAAGGCCGGTACGTACCGTGAGAGCAATCGTGCCGGACACGAAACCAGACCATGTAACAGGCGCCTTGCGGCTGCCGCGAACCCGCCAGTTATCCATGCGGGTGCTGGCGCTGCTGCTGGCCACGCTCGCCGTCGGCCTGATGGCGATCGGCATCACGCTTTATCTTTCCTGGCAACTGGAAGGCGGTGGTGCCGCCATTAACGCGGCTGGCAGTCTGCGTATGCGCACCTATCGCATGGCCCTGACGCTGGAACACTACGCCAGCACGCACGGCCCCCAACTCAATGCCCGCCTGCGCGAAGAAGACGCGGATTTTCGGCAGACGCTAGACCTGTTGCGCAAGGGCGATCCACGCCGGCCGCTGTATCTGCCAGATACCCCGGCCGTGCGCCAGCGCTTTGCCGAGATCGAACAAGACTACGCCCGCCTGAGCCGTCACTGGTTCTTGCCCATTGAATCGGGCCAGCGCCTGCAAGACTGGCAGGCTTTTCGCACGGATGCCGACCAGTTTGTCGATCGCATCAATGACCTCGTGTTGTCGATCGAGCAACTCAATACCCGCCGCACCCTGTGGCTGCGCTCGTCGCAGATGTTCCTTGTGGCCATGGCCATTGCCGGCGCGTTTGCCCAGATCTACCTGATGTTCTTGCTGATTTTCCGGCCGCTGGAACGCTTGCGCGGGGGGATTTCGCGCATGACAGAGAAAGACTTCACCGTGCGGCTGCCGGTGGAATCGCGCGATGAATTTGGCGAAGTGCAGCACAGTTTCAACCGCATGGCCGACCGGCTGGAAGAGGCGTATGGCTCGCTGGCCCAGCGGGTGGAAGAAAAAACCGCCGCACTGAACGCCCAGAATGGCGAGCTTTCCTTGCTGTATGACGTCGTCGCATTCGTGAACCGCCCGCAGACCTCACAAAACCTTTGCCAGGGCGTGCTGGAGCGACTGGTCACCTGGTTTGGCGCCGATGCCGGCAGCGTGCGCGTCATTGATCCGCTGAACCAGTCGGCCTGGCTGATGACCAGCGTGGGCTTGCCCGAATCACTGCAAGAAGCGGAAGTCTGTCGCCGGCATGAAGGGTGCCACTGCGCCCCGGCGCGCGAGGGCGAAGTGGTGATTGTGCAGATGCGGCCGCACCCGCTGCAGCCGCAATCCATTTGTGCCGAAGCGGGCTTCCTGCAGGTGAGCGCTTTTCCGATCAGCGCCGGTGATAACCACCTGGGCGTGATCACGCTGCATTTTGCCGACAAGCGCGATGTCTCCGAGCGCGAAACCCAGTTGTTGACCACGCTGGGGCAGCATCTGGGCATTGCGCTGGATAACCTGCGGCTGGCCGCGCGTGACAAGGAACTGGCGGTATCGGAAGAACGCAATCTGATGGCGCAAGGTTTGCACGACAGCATCGCCCAGGGGCTGAGTTTTCTGAACCTGCAAGTGCAGATGCTGGATGACTCGCTCAAGCGTGATGCAACGGCCGAGGCGCAAGAGATTGTCCCCTTGTTGCGGGCCGGTATCACCGAAAGCTATGAAGATGTGCGCGAGTTATTGCTCAACTTCAGAACCCGTTTGCAAGAAGGCGATCTGCCCGGGTCCATGCAGACGGTGATCGATAAATTCCGCAAGCAGACAGGCATTGCCACTTCGCTCAAACTGACGGGTCAGGGCCGGCCCTTGCTGGCAGACCAGCAGCTACAACTATTGTTTATCCTGCAAGAGGCGCTCTCTAACGTGCGCAAGCATTCGCAGGCCACGCTGGTTGAAGTGACCTTGCACAACGACACCCCGCTGGAACTGATGATCCGTGACAACGGGCGCGGGTTTGACGAAGCAGAGATGGCCCGCCGGGCCGAACGCCATGTGGGGCTCAATATCATGCGCGAACGGGCGGAGCGTCTCGGGGCGCAGCTTGATCTGATCAATGACAAAGGCGTGAGCGTGGTGCTGACCATGCAACGCGCCGCAGTAACCCAGGGAGAGGGCGCCAATGTCTGACACGGTTCGCGTATTGCTGGTGGATGATCACACGCTGTTTCGCAGCGGTATCCGCTTGTTGCTGGGGCGACAGCCGGATTTTGAAGTCATCGGTGAGGCTGCCGATGGCGCTGAGGCGGTCAAACTGGCGCATGCGCTCAGGCCCGATGTCGTGCTGCTGGATCTGAACATGCCCGGGCTCTCTGGCGTGGAAGCACTTAGCCTGATGCTGCAGGACGCGCCCACGCTGGCGGTGCTGATGCTGACGGTGTCAGAAGACGCCGATGACCTTGCCACCGCCTTGCGTGCCGGTGCGCGCGGCTATTTGCTCAAGAATATTGATGCCGATTATCTGGTCAGCGCCATCCATCGTGCCCGCGCTGGTGAGGCGGTGGTGGCCGAGCCGATGACAGCCAAGCTGGTGCAGCAGTTCCGCGTGGCCAGTACCACCCCGCCGGCGCTGCGTGAGGAAGACAAGCTCACCCCGCGTGAACGCGAAATCCTGGGCTATCTGGCGCTGGGCGAGGCCAACAAGGTGATCGCCCGCCGGCTTGATCTGGCCGAAAGCACAGTCAAGATTCATGTGCAGAACATCCTCAAGAAACTGGGGCTCTCCAGCCGGGTGCAGGCGGCCGTGTACGCGGTCGAACACGGTCTGGGCGCCAGCGAAGGCAACCATTTGTCCTGACATTGGTGCGAAACCGGCCACGCCGGGTTAACGCCGTTGCGCGGGCCGCGTATATTGCGCACGCCTTTTAAAAACAGAAACGAAACCGGAACCACCCATGCAGCAAAACACCTCCGCCGCGAACGGCGGCCTGTTCGAGCGCGTGTTCAAACTGCGCGAACATGGCACCGATGTGCGTACCGAGCTTATTGCCGGTGCCACCACCTTTTTGACGATGGTGTACATCATCTTCGTCAATCCGCAGATTCTCTCCGCCGCCGGTATGGATACCCAGGCCGTGTTTGTGGTGACGTGCCTGATCGCCGCCATCGGCAGTATCGGCATGGGGCTGGTTGCCAATTTGCCGATCGCGCTGGCGCCGGCCATGGGTTTGAATGCCTTTTTTGCCTTTGTGGTGGTCGGTGGTCAGCACCTGACCTGGCAAGTGGGCATGGGCGCCATTTTCTGGGGGGCGATCGGGTTCTTCCTGCTGACCGTGCTGCGTGTGCGTTACTGGCTGATTGCCAGCATTCCGTTTGCACTGCGCGCGGGCATTGGCGCCGGTATCGGGCTGATGATTGCGCTGATGGGCTTGCACAATGCCGGTATCGTTGTCGCCAGCCCGGCCACCATGGTAACCGTTGGCAAGCTGACGTCGCTGCCGTGCGTGCTGGGTACGCTGGGCTTTTTCATCATTGCCATCCTGGCCTCACGCGGGATTCACGCCGCCGTACTGATCGCCATCCTCGTCACCACGGTGCTGGGCTATCTGTTTGGCGATGTCACCTTCCACGGCGTGGCTTCGTTGCCGCCGTCGATTGCCAACGTGTTTGGCCAGCTGGCCATCAAGGACTCGTTCAGCCTTGGTATGGGCGCGGTGATTTTCTCGTTCATGCTGGTCAGTCTGTTTGATTCTTCCGGCACGCTGATTGGGGTGGCCGGCAAGGCTGGCCTGGCGGATGAGCACGGCCGTTTCCCGCGCATGAAACAGGCCTTGCTGGTCGATAGCACGGCCTCTGTGCTGGGCGCGTTCATGGGCACCTCGGCGATCTCGACTTACATCGAAAGCTCGGCCGGCGTGTCTGTGGGCGGGCGCACCGGGCTGACCGCGGTGGCGGTCGGCGTGCTGTTCTTGCTGGCGATCTTTTTCTCGCCGCTGGCGGCCATGGTGCCGGCTTATGCCGCTGCAGGTGCGCTGATTTTTGTGGGCGTGCTGATGACGGCAGAACTCAAGCGCATCAACTGGGATGACATGACCGAAAGCGTGCCGGCCTTCATTACTGCGGTGATGATGCCATTCTGCTTTTCGATTACCGAAGGCATCGCCGGCGGTTTCATTGCCTATTGCGTGATGAAAGCGGGCACGGGCCGCTGGCGCGAAATTCGCCTGCCGGTGCTGGTGGTGGCAGTGCTCTTCCTGATCAAGTTCATCATGGATGGCAGCCACTGATCTGGCATCTGCCCCAGGCTGGTAACAGCAAAAGCAGCATGGGGCAGCCGGGTAGTACCTATCAGCAAAAAGGGCGGAGATTCCGCCCTTTTTTGTGGCTGCCGTTTACGGCAGGAAGTCCGTCGGGTCGACGGCCTTGCCCTTGTAGCGCAACTCGAAATGCAGCATCACACGGTCCGCGCCGCTGTCGCCCATGGTGGCAATTTTCTGGCCCTGGCTGACCTGGTCACCTTCGTTGACCAGCAGATTGTTGTTGTGGGCGTAGGCGGTCAGGTAATCCTGATTGTGCTTGATCACCAGCAATTTGCCGTAACCACGGATGCCTTCTCCGGCATACACCACCTTGCCGGCGGCAGCGGCCACCACGGGCGAGCCCTTGTCGCCACCGATATCAATACCGTTATTGCGGGTGGCAGAGGTCTTCAGTTCCGGCCCTTTGGCGGGCCAGATCAGGGCGATCTTCGGTGCCGCCGTGGGGACAGGGGTGGGCGTGGTCGCCTGCGCAGTAGCCGGCTTGGCTGGCGCGGGCTTGCTGCTGGCGGTGGTGCTGCCCGGCGGTTTTACCCGCAGGACCTGGCCGACTTCAATCGCCGTCGCATCTTTCAGGTTGTTCCAGCGCGCCAGGTTGTTCACGCTCTGGCCGTTGTTGACGGCAATACGATAGAGCGTGTCCCCTTTTTGCACGCGGTAATAACCGGTGCCGACGGGTTCTTCGGGGGTACTGCTGCATGCGGCCAGTGTGGCGGCAAGCATGCCGGTGCAGGCCAGGCGGAGAATACAGGCAGAAAAGGAAGTCACGGCGCTGAAAATGGGTTGTGATTGCCGCAGATTGTAATGGCAGGCGCGGGATAATCCCAAAGCTTGTTCCTGGTAATACCTGGCCTGTGGCTTGCATCTGCTCGGCCCGGGCGTTGCGAGGCCTGGTGATACGGCGGCTGACGGGGCGGATCGCAACAGATATGCCGGTCAGCCAGTTGGCACTGCATATAACAGGCGAGGCGGGCCGCCCGGGGCCGCGGCAGCGGCGTTTACTTGAGCTTGTTCCAGGCGGCAATCGCTTCTTTGCGATTGGGCTGCGGCGTGCTGATCATGCTGCAATTGCCGTTGCGGCCATATTTGCTGCACTCCAGCCAGACGCGGTTGGCGCCGGCCTTGCGGACTTCGGCGTGGGCGCCGCAGCGCGGGCAGGGCTGGATTTCGGTGGTGGTGCCGGACATGAAAATTCGCTTTGTTCTTGATGAATGGATCAGGACGTCAACCAGATCAGCGCCGCCATGCGGCCGGTCTGTTTGTCGCGCCGGTAAGAAAAGAAATTGCGGCTGTCGCTGACGGTACACAAACCGCCGCCGTGAATGCTGCCAATGCCCGCTGCCGCCAGCCGCTGGCCGGCCAGGGCGTAGATATCGGCCAGCCATTTGCCATCGGTGGCGCCAGGCTTGAAGGCGCTGGCCGCTTGCGGATCATGTGCCATGAACGCCTCGCGCACTTCCGCGCCGACCTCGAACTGATCGGGGCCAATGGCAGGGCCCAGCCAGGCCATGATCTCTTCGGCCGGGCACTGCATGCTCTCCAGCGTGGCCTCCAGCACCCCGTTGCACAGCCCGCGCCAGCCGGCGTGGGCGGCGGCAACCACGGTGCCCGCGCGATCACAGAACAGCACCGGCAGGCAGTCAGCCGTCATGATCACGCAAACATCATCGGCCGCCCTGGCCACGCTGGCATCAGCGTCGCAATGGCCGGTCAGCGATACCGCCGTGCCGTGCACCTGATTAAGCCACTTGGGCTCGGCAGGCAGGTGCTGGCGCAAGAGGGCTCGGTTGGCGGCGACCGCCTCGGGGTGGTCGCCCACATGCGTGCCCAGATTGAAACCGTCCCAGGGGGCGCTGCTCACGCCGCCATGACGCGTCGTCATCAACGCCATGACGTTGGCTGGCGCGGGCCAGTCCGGCATCAGGAAAAAGGGATCGGTTCTAGTCTCTGACATAGATGACTTCCATATCGTGTTCGTCATCGCCCCAGTCTTCTTCTTCATCCCAGGTCTCATCAAGACCCGCCTGGGCGCGCATGACATTGAGCAGCGATTCAAAATCAAGCGGAATGGGCGAGCGCCAGCTCATGACCTTGCCGGTGACCGGATGCGTCAACGACAGCTTGCGCGCATGCAGGGCCTGACGGCTGAAGTCTTCCAGCGCCAGCATGATTTCCGGTTCCAGCCGCTTGGCACGGCCACTGTAAACCGGGTCTGCCGCCAGCGGATGGCCCAGGTGCGACATGTGCACGCGGATCTGATGTGTGCGGCCGGTTTCAAGGCGGCACTCAATCAAGGTAAAGCCGTCGAACTTCTCCAGCACCCGGTAATGCGTTACTGCGTGCTTGCCGGTGCCTACCACCGCCATGCGCGTGCGTTCTTTGGGATGACGGCCAATCGGGGCGTCAACCGTACCGTCGCGCTTGACCAGGCCCTGGGCAATCGCCAGATAATGGCGCTTGACGGTATGGGCTTGCAGTTGTTTGACCAGGTGGTTTTGCGCAACCAGCGTGCGCGCCACCACCATCAAGCCGCTGGTGTCCTTGTCCAGACGGTGTACGATGCCGGCTCTGGGCACGGTTTTGAGTTCGGGGTAGTGGTGCAGCAACCCGTTGAGCAAGGTGCCGGACCAGTTGCCGCTGCCGGGATGGACGACCAGCCCGGCCGGTTTATCGATCACAAGGATGGCGTCGTCTTCGTAAATGACGTCCAGTTCAATGTTTTCCGGCTGGAATGCCACTTCCTCCGGATCAGGCTGGATATCGACAGACAGCGTCTCGCCGCCCCACAGCTTGGTCTTGGGTGTGGCAGGCTGGCCGTCAACGGTGACAAGGCCATCCTTCACCCAGCCGGCCAGCCGGTTGCGTGAATAATCAGGTAACAATTGCGCCAGCGCGGCATCCAGTCGGGACCCAGCACATTCCTGGGGTACGGCCAGGATACGCGGCTGCGCGAAATCGCTATAATCGTCGGGTTCTAATTCGGGATTCATCATGAACAAGATTTTACCGCGAATCGCCGCATTCGCAGTGGCTGCTTTGTTGCTGGCCGGTTGTGCGTCCACGCCGGACGAGCAGGACGAGACCAAAGGCTGGTCGGCCGAGAAGATCTACAACGAGGGCAAGAACGAGCAATCGAGCCATAACTGGGACCGCTCCACCAAATTGTTCGAGGCGCTGGAAGCGCGTTATCCGTACGGCCGTTTCGCGCAGCAGGCCTTGCTGGAAATGGCGTACAACCAGTACAAGAACATGGATGCCCAGCCCGCACTGGCTTCGCTGGATCGCTTCATGAAGCAGTATCCGGCTCACCCCAGTATGGACTATGCGCTGTATCTGAAGGGACTTGTCAACTTTAACGAGACGCAGGGTTTCCTGTCTGCGCTGGCCAAACAGGATATGGCCGAGCGTGACCCGAAAGCCGCCCGTGACTCGTTCGACGCCTTCAAAGAGCTGGTCGACCGCTATCCGGACAGCAAATATGCCGAGGATGCCCGCAGCCGCATGGCTTACCTTGTCGGTGCGCTGGCCAACCATGAACTTTATGTTGCCAAGTACTACTACCGTCGTGGCGCCTACCTGGCTGCAGCCAATCGCGGCAAGGGCCTTGTGGAGAACTTCGGCAACACCAAGATGGTGGAACCGGCGCTGGGCATCATGGTGCGTTCCTACGACAAGCTGGGGCTGACCGAACTGCGTGACGACGCCAAGCGCGTGCTGCTGCAGAACTACCCCAATACTGTCGTCCTGGAAGACAGCTACTGGAAGACCGGCTCGTGGTGGACCCTCTGGTAACAAAAAATTAAAAAAATGCGCTTGGGGGTTTACAAGCATCATATCGTCACCTACAATGCGCATCTCTTTCGGGGCTATAGCTCAGCTGGGAGAGCGCTTGCATGGCATGCAAGAGGTCAGCGGTTCGATCCCGCTTAGCTCCACCAAACAGATGCGGCTGCTCAGGAATGCAGTAACTCTTGAGTAGCCGCATAAATGTTTAGACGTCCCCATCGTCTAGAGGCCTAGGACACCGCCCTTTCACGGCGATAACCGGGGTTCGAATCCCCGTGGGGACGCCACTACACCAGTGGTGTGCAGTAGCAGTAAAGTAGCAGTAAAGTAGTAGAAGTAGAAAAACAGTTGTATCAGTTGTGAAGTCTAGTGCGCCCGTAGCTCAGTTGGATAGAGTATCTGGCTACGAACCAGAGGGTCGGGCGTTCGAATCGCTCCGGGCGCACCATTTCTTCCTTGCTGTAATCTTCTGTTTACCCAGATCCTGTCCCCATCGTCTAGAGGCCTAGGACACCGCCCTTTCACGGCGATAACCGGGGTTCGAATCCCCGTGGGGACGCCATATTTCGGGGCTATAGCTCAGCTGGGAGAGCGCTTGCATGGCATGCAAGAGGTCAGCGGTTCGATCCCGCTTAGCTCCACCAAAATGAATCGGCCACCTGCTTGCAGGTGGCCGTTTTCATTTCTGCTCCCATTCCCGTCCACCCCTGTTTTCCTTCCTGTTGTTGTCCCTGTGTATCTGGCGCCCGCCAGAGCGCCGCTCTCTGTTCCAGACCGTACCCCCAAACACCATTTTTACCCGATGCGACCGGAAAACACGGCCCGTTTTGCGTTTTTAGCCCGTGGTTTTGAGGGCATGGCGTTGATTTGAAAGGTGTTTTCAGAATAATTGCAGGCTTTCCGACTGGCTTTCAGCAAAGAATGAGTTTGCCTGGATTGCGCTGACCACACTTAGAAAAAACTTAGAGAAACGCGTTTGAATCGTGTTGGGTTGACGTAAAAAAATATATTTTTTCTTACCCCTGTAACCACGTGTAGCGTCACATCCCTTTCATTTTTCCCTCCCAGGATAGCGGGGTTTTTCGGGACTGGCAGGTCTGGTTTGCACCAGCACTTGCCGGTCAACAACAAACTCCTCGGGAGATAGATGTGGCAAACCTTCAGTACGTCGGTTTCACGACATCGCTGACAGCCATTGCGGCGGCCTGTATGTTGGCCGGTTGCGGCGGTAGCGATTCCGGAACCTCAACTTCGGCCCCCAACTCGCAATCCAGAATCAGCGGCGTGGTCAGCAGCACCGCCTACACACCGGGCAGCGCTGGCAACCCCACCCTGACCGCCGGCTACATCAAGGGCGCGACGGTCTGTATTGACAGCAATAACGACGGTATTTGTGAATCGGGCGAAAACCCGGTGACAACCGACGCCAACGGCAAGTTCACGCTGAACACCGCGACGCCGGGCCCGATCATTGCCGACATCAGCACCAGCGCCATCAACACAGCCACTGGCACTGCCGTGACTGCCCACGAGATCCTGCGTGCCTCGCTGGCCCAGGTGACCGAGCAAGCAGCGGGCCTCGTTGTAGTCAGCCCCATGTCCAGCGAAGTGCAGCGCATGGTGGAAGACAACGGCACTGATTACCAGACCGAGAAGGGCAATCTGGCCGCCCGCGTTGGCGTGACCAGCGCCCAGGTGCTGGGTGATCTGGCCGCGCTGACCGGCACGGCCCAGTCGCTGGCCGTGGCCGAAGCCAACGCCCTGAACAACCGTTACGTCTACGCCACCAAGAAGTTCGACAACAAGGAACTGTATCCGGATGCGCTGGCCGTCCCGGGTGGCGATCCGGAACTGGCCAGCCTGGCTGTGAGTTCCGCGACCAACACCGTGAAGACTGATCCGCGTCAGCCGATCACCTTCCTGCAGGCGCAGCAAGCCGCGTTCAACGTGGAAGGCATTCCGCGTTATGACAGCGTGTTTATCGTGATGCTGGAAAACAAGGGCACGACCACCATCCTGGGTTCGGCTTACGCACCCAAGATCAACGGTTATCTGCAAGCCAACAACCAGTTCACCAGCTACTACGCCACCAGCAACCCCAGCGAGCCGAACTACACGGCCCTGGGCGGTGCGGATGACTGGGGTATTACTGACGACAGCCAGTGGAACTGCGATGCGACCGGCGCCAACGCCGTGCAGGATCTGCCGGTTCCGGACAACACCCAGCCGGGTCTGGCCAATTCGCCGTTTAGCACCACCTGCACGCAGGCTGCCGGTATCAACCACAACATTACCGGCCGCGCCAACCTGTTTAACGCGCTGACGAGCAAGGGTCTGCGCTGGCGTACCTACAGCGAGTCGATGAACCCGGGTCAGGATTTCCGGACCGACAGTATCGCTGACAGCGCCGTCACGGCCACCGACCACGTTTACCCGCCGGGCACGCTGGGCAACAACACCACGGCCATCGGTAACGCCAACCTGACCCTGCCGATGCCGGCCGGTCTGTACAAGACCAAGCATCACCCGGGCATGGCTTACCAGAACGTGCGTAGCGCGCCGGAATGGAAGTTCAGCAACCGTACGCTGGGTGGCGGTCAATGGGATGCCGCGCTGGCTTCGGGCAGCAAGTACACCGTACCGGCTGGCTATAACGTCGACCAGTTCAGCACTGACTTGCAAAGCGGCGATGTGGGCCAGATCAACTTCCTGATGCCTGACCAGTGCGATGACATGCACAGCATTTCCGTCACCGGCACAGTGTCCGGCGGCGGCACGGGTACGGCCAGCGATTGCGCTTCGGGCAACAACATCATCACCCGTGGCGACAACTACGTGGATTACCTGGTCAAGAAGATTCAGGCTTCGCCGCTGTGGGCCAATCGCCAGAAGCGTGTTGCCATTGTGCTGATGTTTGACGAAGGCACGGCAACCACGGGTCACAACGCATGTTGCGGCTGGGTACCGGGCTCCTCGGGCGCTGCGGCTTCGACCAACACCAACCCGCTGGTGAAGGGTACTAATGGCCAGTTCGCCCAGGATACCTCGATCCACAACTACAACTTCGGCAACCATGGCCACGGTGAATCCATCTTCGCGGTGATCACCAACCAGACGGGCGCGCCCAAGCAAGTGTCTGACAGCGATGCCTACAGCCACTTCTCGTTTGTGCGCACGCTGCAGGACATGTTCCAGCTGGCCGATCCGGCAGACGATTCTTCGTACATGAACCGCTCGAAGTACACCGAGAAGTTCATTGCGCAGAACATTCTGAACCTGCCGGAATACCAGAGCAGCGCCGATACGCACTTTGATGCGGTTCGTCCGATGAACCACGCCTACGTGATTCCGAAGACCTACACGCAGATCCAGTCCGCTGATACGCAAAGCCTGACCCCGCAAGTAGGTCCGGATGCAACGCAGAAGGGCGTCTGGGCTGTGAAGTAAGCCGCTTAAAAAAAAGAAGAAAGGGCGGTCTGGCCACGTGAACCGGGACAGACCGCCATGGGGATGGCAGTTGCACACGCTGCTGCCATTTCTGCAGCCGTACAGAAGCGCCGCTTCTGTGAGGGAGACTTGTCAAATGCAGCACTTGATCCGGATTGCCGTTTGCCTGTTGCCTATCGTGCTCGCCGCTTGCGGCGGGGGTAGCGACAACGCCACCACAACAACCAGTGCGCCGACCACGACGCCTACGCCTGCGCCCAGCGCAGCCACTGCTTCGGCACCCCTGAGCCTGTCGGCCCAGGTAGGCCACAAACTGTTTTTTGATGCCACGTTATCGGGCTCGGGCAAGATGTCCTGCGCCACGTGTCACGACCCCAATTTTGCCTATGCGGCGCCCAACAACCTGGCCGTACAGCTGGGTGGCACCGACCTGCTGCAAGCCGGCACGCGCGCCGTGCCCTCGTTGCGCTACAAGGAATTCACCCCGGCCTATGCCGATTTGCTGGATAACCCGGACGGCGTGAGTGTGCCTGGCCCCGGCGGCGGTTTTACCTGGGATGGCCGCTCGCCCACGCTGGCCGACCAAAGCAGCATTCCGCTGTTGTCGGCCAACGAAATGGCCAATGCCTCGCCGGCAGATGTAGTGGCCAAGGTGAAGGCCGCGGCGTATGCGCCGTTGTTCCTGCAGGCGTTTGGCAACGATGCTTTCACCGATACCAGCAAGGCCTTTGCCAATATCCAGGCGGCATTGCAGGCCTATCAGATGGAAGACCAGAGCTTTCACCCGTTCTCCAGCAAGTTTGATCTGTATGTCGCCAACAAGATTGGCGGCAACATGACGGCGGCGGAGCTGCGTGGTCTGACGGTCTTTACCGATGCCAACTCGGGTAACTGCGCTTCTTGTCACTATCAGGGTGCCGGTCTGAACGGAAGCTCTGCGCTGTTCACCGATTTCTCTTACGAGACCATCAGCGTGCCGCGCAATATGGATATCCCGGCCAACCAGAACGCCGCCTATTACGATATGGGCGTGTGCGGCCCGCTGCGTACCGACCATCTGCCGGCCTCGCCGGGAGCAGCCAACAGCTTCTGCGGCCTGTTCAAGGCGCCGACTCTGCGCAATGTGTCCTTGCGTGGCGCGTTCTTCCACAACGGCGTGATTCACTCGCTGTACCAGCTGGTGCACTTCTACAACACGCGCGATACCAATCCGGAAATCTGGTACCCGACCGTGGGAGGCACGCCCAAGGCCACGCCGGACGCCAACTTCCCCACCTACGGTTTGATCACCACGCAATATACGGGTGGTACGGTGCAGAAGTTCAACGATTTGCCGGCTGCCTACGTGGGCAATATCGACCCGCAAATGCCGCTCGACAGCCGTGCGCCGGGCGCCACGCCACCCATGACCGAAGCGCAGATGTCTGACCTGATCTGCTTTTTGAATACGCTCACTGATGGCTACCAGGCCCCGGCCAACCCGCCGGCGCATGGCACCTGCGTTGATTAACCCGTGATCTGGCGATGGCGCTCTCTGGCGTCATCGCCCGTGTTGACCGAATCTGAACAAGCATCGCCATGAAAAAACTGATCCAGACCCTGAGCCTGACCGCGTGCGCCACCCTGGCGCTGAGCGCTTGCAACAAACCTGCCGAGAAACCCTCCGCCGAGGTGTTTACCAGCGGCATGAACCAGTACCTGGCCCAGAAGGGCCATTTCTGCCTCGACAAGACCGACTGGCCGATCAATATCACGCCGAACCAGGCCGCCGCCGCAGAACGCGATGCAGTACAACTGCCGGTACTGCAGCAGATGGGGATCGTTGCCGAGAAAGACGTGATGGTCCGCTACGACAGCCCGGGCAAATCAGAAGTGATCTCGACGCATCAGTACTCGCTGACGCCAGAAGGGCAGAAGTACTACCTCAAGCAGGATTTCACCTATGCCCGGCCGGATGGCAGCAAGGCCACGCGCCATGGGGATCTGTGCGCAGCCTCGCTGACGCTGGACCAGATCGTCGGCTGGGAGCCGCCGCATGACGAGAACGGCCACCCGACCACTGCAGTCACCTACACCTACAAGGTGGATGCCGCGCCGTGGGCCAAAGACCCGGCCATGGTGCGCGTGTTTCCGATGCTGGCCCGCATTGTCCAGGGTGATCGCCAGATGCAGTTGAAAGAGGTCTTCACCTTGACCGACAAGGGCTGGAAGTCGGTTGATCTGATGTAAGTACGGCAGGGTGCAGACAGCAAAAAAGCCGCCATGACTGGCGGCTTTTTTTCCGGGGTGACCGGGCACTTAGCGCGAGATAAACCGCCGCTCGCGTATCCATTTGGTCGCCACCCATTTCTCGCCCTTCAAAACCGGCGCACTGGCATGCAGTGAGGCCGGATCGATCTGCCCGGCTGCGTTGCCATATTCAAAGTAAATGGCATTGCCCAGTTGCGGCGTAATGGCCCAGCCGGTATCGGGAAACACCGTTTCGCCGCCGGCCAGTACATCGTTCAGGTAGATCACAATGGTGATGATGCGCTGCCCGCTGCGGGTAATGGATTCGGCATTGGCCACGTTGCTGGGCGTCAGATAATCATAATGCGGCGCGCTGCCGGCGCCGGTGCGGTAATGCAGAATCTGGAACCCTTCGCCGTTCTCTACCGGCAGGCCGGTCAGCGTGGCCAGGCGACGGTCCAGTTTCTCCAGCAACGGCGTTTCCATCAAACGAAAGAACATGCCTTCACTGCTGCGATGATCGGCCACGACATCCATGCCGGTGGCCGGGTCAACCACGGTGGACGGACGCAGGCGCGGGCGGGCCAGGTCGATCAGTTGCTCGGCCTCACGTGCGCTGACCACATTGCCTAGCACGGCAGAGGTCGGCTTGCTCATGCGCGACAAAATGCGGATTTCACGATCGCCGCACGTCACCACCGGGCAGGCCGGCAAACGGCACGGATCGGCCTGATACGCCGGCGGCGCCAGCAACAACTGCCCGTCAGGCAGCGGGGAGCCCGCAATCAGCGCCTGCATGACGGCGTTGACCATCGCACTCGCCAACTCCTCGGTCACATTGTTGCTGGTCAGTTCGCGCACAACATCCGGCGCGGCGCAGCCACGCTGCAGATTACTGATGATCCAGTCACGCACCGGATTGGGAAAAGGAACCGTCAGGGACATAAAGCGCGCATCCAGTGCTCAGGCAAACCAGCATATGCTGGCGATGCGCCATTTTATGAACCCTCCATGACAACTTTGAGAAACCGTCAGCCAGTGTGGTTAACGGTTGCGATAAGCGCAAAAGCCGGGTTTGGGGCCGATCTTGGGGTGATTGCGGCAAGTATTGGGGCGCCGGTCATACACGGTGCACAGGCGGGTTTCGGCATCCAGATAAATGCAGTCGCCGCTGCTACGCTGAGCCAGGGTAAACACGCTGGTCTTGAAGTTGAAATGCCGGATGACCCGCGCTTTCTCCAGCCGTTTGGCAATGTTCTTGGGCGCTTCATGCTCCGCCTCAAACGGATCAACCACTCCGATACGCACCAGATCCGGCAGCTTGACTTCAACCGGCATGGTGCAACAGGTGGCCTGGCAGTCCATGCACATGGCCTGCTTGTAGCGGGCCCAGGTGTCCAGGTTTTCCAGGGTAGAGATGTGGTAGAGCTTTTTGTGAGGTACGACGGGCATGACATCGGCACAGTGAATCGCAAACGGGCGTCACGATAGCATGCGGCGGGCAGGGGCGTGGTGCGGAGTGCCGAAAGGTATCAGCCAACAAAAAACGGGAAGCCAGGCTTCCCGTTTTTTGTTGCAACCACGCCAGCGATCAACGCGTGACCGGCTTGTAGCGGATGCGCTTGGGCTTGGCGCCTTCTTCGCCCAGACGCTTTTTCTTGTCGGCTTCGTATTCCTGATAGTTGCCGTCGAAGAATGTCCACTGGCTGTCGCCTTCGGCCGCCAGAATGTGCGTGGCGATCCGGTCCAGGAACCAGCGATCGTGGCTGATCACAAACACGGTGCCGGCGAATTCCAGCAGCGCGTCTTCCAGCGCACGCAGGGTTTCCACGTCCAGATCGTTGGACGGTTCATCCAGCAGCAGCACGTTGCCGCCCTTCAAGAGCGTCTTGGCCAGATGCAGACGGCCGCGCTCGCCACCGGAGAGCATGCCGACTTTCTTCTGCTGATCGCCACCCTTGAAGTTGAAGCGGCCCAGGTAGGCGCGGCTGGACATCTCGAACTTGCCGACCTGGATGTTTTCCAGACCGCCAGAGACGTCTTCAAACACGGTTTTCTCGGCTTCCAGACCTTCGCGCGATTGCTCGACAAACGCCATCTGCACGGTCTGGCCGATCTCGACTTCACCGGTATCCGGCGCTTCTTTGCCGGCGATCATCTTGAACAGGGTGGATTTACCGGCACCGTTCGGGCCGATAATGCCGACGATGGCACCTGCCGGCGCAGCAAAGCTCAGGTTGTCGATCAGCAGACGATCGCCAAAGCCTTTGGATACGCCCTTGAATTCAATGACCTTGTCGCCCAGACGCTCGGCCACAGGAATGAAGATTTCCTGGGTTTCGTTACGCTTCTGGTGCTCAAAGCTGGAGAGTTCTTCAAAGCGGGCAATCCGCGCCTTGGACTTGGCCTGACGGCCCTTGGGGTTCTGGCGAACCCATTCCAGTTCTTTGTTCAGCGCTTTCTGGCGGGCCGATTCAGTGGCTTCTTCCTGCTTCAGGCGGTCTTCCTTTTGCTCCAGCCAGCTGGAGTAATTGCCCTTCCAGGGAATGCCGTGACCACGGTCCAGTTCCAGAATCCACTCGGCCGCGTTGTCCAGGAAATAGCGATCGTGGGTCACGGCCACGACAGTACCCGGGAAACGCACCAGGAATTGTTCCAGCCATTCCACCGATTCTGCATCCAGGTGGTTGGTCGGTTCGTCCAGCAGCAGCATGTCCGGCTTGGACAAGAGCAGCTTGCACAGTGCGACGCGGCGCTTTTCACCACCGGAGAGATTGCCGATTTTTGCATCCCACGGCGGCAGGCGCAGGGCGTCAGCGGCCAGTTCCAGTTGCAGCGCGGTGTTGTCGCCGGCACCGGCAGAGATAATGGCTTCGAGGCGGGCCTGTTCTTCGGCCAGCGCGTCAAAGTCGGCATCGGGTTCGGCGTAGGCGGCGTAGACCTCTTCCAGACGCTTTTGCGCGTCCATCACTTCGCCCATGCCGCTTTCCACTTCCTCGCGCACGGTTTTTTCGGCATCCAGCTTCGGTTCCTGTTCCAGATAACCGATCTTCACGCCGGCCAGGTGTTGCACCTCGCCGTCATATTCCTTGTCCACGTTGGCCATGATGCGCAACACGGTGGACTTACCCGCACCGTTCAGACCCAACAGGCCGATCTTGGCGCCAGGAAAGAAAGAGAGCGAAATATCCTTGATGATCTGACGCTTGGGCGGAACGATTTTGCTCACGCGGAGCATGGACATCACATATTGGGCCACGGGTTACGACTCGCTGATTGGCAAATGCGGCAAGTTTAACATTGTGCGCGAGTGAGGAGTGAGGAGTGAGGAGTGAGGAGTGAGGAGTGAGGAGTGAGGAGTGAGGAGTGAGGAGTGAGGAGTGAGGAGTGAGGAGTGAGGAGTGAGGAGTGAGGAGTGAGGAGTGAGGAGTGAGGAGGGGGAGGCGTGCATACCTTTGCCTCGTCATTCCTGCGCAGGCAGGAATCCAGCACGCCCACCGCAGGTGGGCTTTCTCAGGCAAACCATTTTCCGTGCCTTCGGCACAATCGTTTACATCTGGATTCCGGCCAGAGGGCCGCCGAGGTCAGGTATGACGAAGTGGTGGGGCGCATGAACGTGGTGCGGTGTGTGAAACAGCAGTTGCACCCGGCAAACCCCGCCATACACTCTGCACACCTCACACCTCACACCTCACACCTCACACCACGCTCAATATCCCCATCATGCCGCGGTCTTCGTGCTCCAGAATATGGCAGTGGAACATGCGCGGGCCGGCTTGTTGCTGCACCACGTGGATCAACACCGTTTCGTTGGGCCGCAGGTTGATGGTGTCGCGCCAGGCCAGGAAGGGCTCCGGGATGGTTTGGCCATTACGGGTGCGGCTGGCGACCTGGAACTGCGTGCCATGCAAGTGGAAGGGGTGATCCATGTCAGAGTCATTGACCAGCGACCAGGCTTCGACTGCGCCGCGCTGGCTGAGCAGATCAACGCGGTTCATGTCGTAGCTTTTGCCGTTCACCAGCGGTGTCATGCTGTGTACGCCGCCGGCCATGCTCATCTGTTCGCTGAACACCACGCGCTTCTGGACGCCACCCGGGGTGAGCGGGGTGATCTGGCGCAAGTGTGACGGAATGGGTCGTGTGGCGCCGCCGCTGAGCGCGATTTTGGCCAGGGTCAGTGCCTGTGGCGCCGGCGCGTCGCCCATCAGGCCGCGATCATAAGCAAGTGCCTGCAGATCAACCGGGCCGTCGCCCATCACCACAATTTCGGCCCGCTCGCCCGGCGCCAGCAACAGCTGGGTAATGGCGCGCGCATGTTCCAGCAGGCCGCCATCCGTACCCACCAATCTGAATGGCTGACCACCCAGCGACAGGTTGAGATAACGCGCATTGCACATATTCCACAAGCGCCAGCGCTGCATGCCGTCAGCGGTGATGACGGGCTGCAAGGCCCCGTTGATCAGCACAAACTGGCCCTCACGCCCGTTCATCCAGTCCATGTCGTTATTGCCGGCAATCTTGCCATCAGCCCCCAGCTTGAGATCGGAGAACACCAGATGCTGCTCGGGCATGCCCACCAGCGGGTCGCGCCGCGAACGGACAATCAACGGGCCGGCCAGGCCCATATAGGCTTGTTCGGCGGTGTGGCCATGCGGGTGCGGGTGATACCAGTACGTCCCCGCGCTGCCGGCGGGCAGAACAAAGCGGTAAGTGCGCTCGGTCCCGGGGGCGACTTCATCGCCCGGATTGCCATCTTGCGCCGGCGGCACCGGCAAGCCGTGCCAGTGGATGGTCGTGGGCTGGGTCAGCTGATTGACAAGGCGGATTTCCAGCACATCGCCTTCATAGACTTCGATCAGCGGGCCCGGTGTCTGGCCGTTGTAGGCCCAGACCACGGTATCGAGCCCCGGCTTGAATTGCACGGTGCGCGGGGCGGCGGTCAGGGTGGCCTGGAACTGCCCGGCCGGATTGGACTGGTTTTTCAGTTTCTGCAAAGCGGGCAAAGCGCGGCCGGCCGGCATGTCCGCCACGGGCAGTAGCGGCGTGTTGTCGGCGGGCGCCATGGGCATGCTCATGTGCCCGGCGTGCGGGTCTTCTGCCGCCCAGGTGTGTGGGGCGAGTGCCAGCGTGCCTATGGTGAGACCACCTAACCGCAAAAAGCTTCGACGATCCATTCTTTTACTCCGTCGGGGCAGGTTCATATCCGCCCCGTGATGGTTCAAGACAAAACGGGTTAAAGGCGCGCGATCAGAAGCGGCCGAACTCGGTGGTCGGCTGGCTGTTCGCTGTTTTAAGCGTGTACACCGGCAAGGTGCCCGGTTTTTCTTCACCCATGCCTGGCGAATTCATCGGCATGCCGGGCACGCTGATCCCGACAATGGCGGGTTTCTTTTGCAGCAACTGTTTAATGGCCGCAACCGGCACGTGGCCCTCTACGGTATAGCCGGCTATGCGCATGGTATGACAACTGGCGGCATTGGCCGAGCCATAACGCTGGCGGATGGCGCCCATGTCAGCAGCGTTTTCTGCCTTGACGCTAAACCCGGCCGATTTCAGATACGCAATATAGGCTTCGCAGCAGCTGCAGCCGGCATTTTTGTAAAGGGTGACAGCGGTACCGGCTTGCGCCAGTGCGGTGGCGCTGGCCAGCGCCAGAACCAGAAGATGTTTTTTGAACAACATGATGACTCCTTGTCACCGGCGCACAGCAGCGCCGGCAAGCTGAACCGGCACGCACGGATTACGCACGTGCAGCAGAACAATCGAACGACTTGATTGAGACAGGTTCAGACCAGAGTACGGGGAGGGGGTAAGGGCGGCGCGATGTACCAGCTGACCCGCACCAGCAGCAGCGAAGACTGGCGCACGGCAGTGCCAGACCAGAGTGGCGCGGTCAGCGCCGGGCTGGTCAAGGCGCCGGGCGTCATGCTGCAGAAGGTGTTGTCGCAGCACGGGCTGCTTGTGGCGTGGTGTTCTGGCGCTGCTGGTGGCGCAGCGTCATGGCAATGGCTGCATGGATCTGCCGCCTGGATCATGGGCACGGCATGCGCTGGCGCAATGCGCGGCTGTGCCGGTGCAAAACCGGAAACCAGCAGGCAGAACGTCAGCAAAAGCATGCGCCACATTGTGCATACACCCAAGGGAGAATGCGCGTCACTGTATACCCCACCACCGTACCGGTAAAGCCGGCTGTGAAATAGTGGCATTCGGGTTTACAGATACCCCCTTGGGGCATAATATACCCCCTATAGGTATGTAAAGCGGAGACCACCATGGATGTATCACTCCCCATCAGCGGCATGACCTGCGCCGCCTGCGCGGGCCGGATCGAGAAAGTCATCGGCCGGCTGGAGGGCGTGAGCGCCGAGGTGAATCTGGCCACTGAAACCGCCAATGTCTCGCTGGCAGATGGCAAAGCCGTCCCTGATGTGATCGCCGCCATTCGCAAGGCCGGCTATGACGTCAAACCCGCCCAGACACAACTGGCGCTGCAAGGCATGACTTGCGCCGCCTGCGCCGCACGGATCGAGAAAGTGCTGAACCGCCTGCCCGGGGTGAGCGCGAGTGTGAACTTTGCGACGGAAACCGCGCTGGTCGAGCAACCCGCTGGCCTGTACCCCACCGAAGCGCTGATCCAGGCCGTGCGCAAGGCCGGTTACGATGCGCACGAAATCAAGGCCGACACCGACCCGCATCCCGCCGGCAACGGCGCTTCGTTCTGGCAATGGCTGGCGCCGGCGCTGCTCACTGCCCCTTTGTTATGGGAAATGCTGGCCATGACCGCCGGTTGGCACGCGCTGATGGTGCCGCGCCTGTGGCAAATGGGGCTGGCTACGCTGGTGCAGTTCGGTTTTGGCTGGCGCTTTTATCGCAGCGCCTGGCACACGATCAAAGGCGGCGGCGCCAATATGGATGTGCTGGTGGCGCTGGGTACCAGCGTTGCCTGGCTGTTCAGCGTGGTTGTGGTGCTGCAAGGGCACACTGATCTGCCGGTGTATTTTGAGGCCAGCGCGGTGGTGATCACGCTGGTGTGTCTGGGCAAATGGCTGGAAGCACGCGCCCGGCACAAGGCATCGCAGGCCATGGGCGAGTTGCTGCAATTGCAACCGCGGGATGCCCGGGTAGAGCGCGACGGTCAATTGCTTGAGGTCCCGGTTGATCAGGTGAAGGCGGGCGAGATTGTGATCGTGCGCCATGGCGACGCGATTCCGGTAGACGGCGAAGTCATCAGCGGCGAGGCCGTGGTGGATGAAAGCATGCTGACCGGCGAAAGCGTGCCCGTGGCCAAATCGGCGGGCGCCCAGGTGTTTGCGGCCACTCGCAATCATGATGGCATGTTGCGTATTCGCGCTACCGGGGTGGGCCAGCAAACCCAACTGGCAGAGATCGTACGGCTGGTGGCGGCAGCGCAGGGTTCCAAGGCCCCGATCCAGCGGCTGGCGGATCAGATTGCCGCCGTGTTCGTGCCGGTGGTGTTGCTGATCGCGCTGGGGACTTTCCTTGTCACCTGGTGGCTGAGCGGCTTCACCCCCGCCATGCTCAATGCCGTGGCAGTGCTGGTGATTGCCTGCCCGTGTGCGCTGGGCCTGGCGACGCCGTCGGCGGTCATGGTCGGCGTGGGCCGCGGCGCGCATCTGGGTTTGCTGTTCCGCAATGCCGCCGCGCTGGAACACGCCGCGCATCTGGATACCCTGGTGCTCGACAAGACCGGCACGCTGACTGAAGGCAAGCCGGGTGTACGCTCGGTTCACGTACTGGCCGGGCAGCTTGATGAGAACACCTTGCTGCAATGGGCCGCCAGTCTGGAAGCCGGCAGCGAACACCCGCTCGCCCGGGCCTTGCTGAGTGAAGCCGCACAGCGCCAGCTTGCGCTGCTGCCGGTGACCGGATTTGCGGTGACGGCCGGGCAGGGCGTGACGGCCACCTTGCCGGATGGCACCACCCTGCGTGTGGGCCGGGTGGACTGGGCTGGCGATACGGATGCAACCATCCCCCCGGCACGGCAGGATGAAACGCTGATCGGCATCGGGCGCGATCAACAATTGCTGGGCGTCGTGGCCCTGGCCGACACCGTGCGCCAGACCTCCAGCGCTGCCGTGGCTGCTTTGCAGGCCCAGGGCATTGACGTAATCATGCTGACCGGCGACAACCAGAGCACGGCGCAATGGGTGGCGCAGGCCACCGGCATCAAGACAGTACATGCCGAGGTCTTGCCGGCCGGCAAGGCGGACGTGATCCGCGCGCTGGCGGCCAGCAACAAACACGTGGCGATGGTGGGCGATGGCGTCAACGACGCCCCCGCGCTGGCACTGGCCGAGGTCAGTTTTGCCATGGGAGCCGGCAGCAATGTGGCGATTGAAGCCGCGGATGTTACCCTGATGCGCAATGATTTGATGGCCGTATCGCACGCCGTGGCCCTGGCGCGCGCCACCTTGCGCAAGATCAGGCAGAACCTGTTCTTTGCCTTTATCTACAACACGCTGGGTATTCCGCTGGCCATGTTCGGCCTGTTGAACCCGGCTATTGCCGGCGCCGCCATGGCGCTCAGTTCGGTGTCAGTGGTCAGCAACGCGCTGCTGTTGCGGCGCTGGCAGGCACCCCGTTCTTCTCAACAATAAAGGAGTTCTGATCATGCAAACCGCAATCCTCAAGATCAATGGGATGAGCTGCTCGGGCTGCGCAGGTACTGTAAGCCGCGTGCTCAAGAATATCGAAGGCGTGCAAAGCGCCGCCGTCAATCTGGATGCCGGCAACGCGCAGGTTGAGTTCGACCCCGCGCTCACCGGGCCGGATGCATTCAAGACCGCCATCGAGGACGCTGGCTATGACGTCGTCTGACCTGAACGCGCCGCATTGTCATGCGGTGCCGGAGGCGGGCGACAAGACCGCCGTGCAACCAGACAAAAAGCGTCTGGTCAGCCGCCTGAACCGCATTGAAGGCCAGGTGCGCGGCATTGCCCGCATGGTGGATGAAGACCGCTACTGCGTGGATATCCTGACCCAGTTGGGGGCGATCCGCGCCGCGCTGGATGGCGTGGCCATGCAATTGCTGGAAAACCACGCCAACGGCTGTGTGGCCAAGGCCATTGGCGCCGGCAAGGGCGAGGACGCCATTGCCGAGCTGATGGACGTGGTCCGCAAACTGAAAAGCTGAGGAGCCCGCGATGGATCGACCACTCTGGCAAGTAACCCGCAGCGTGTATCTGGCCGGGCCGGCCACCGAACCACAACTGGCTGCGCTGCGCAGTACACCAGGCGTGAGCAGTGCAGAGGCGGCAGGCAAGCGTCTTGCCGTCACCTATGACGTGCGCGCTGTGCATTACGGCGCGCTGGTCGCGCTGGCCGGGCAAAGTGCAGGTGGCTGGGTCACCCGTATCCGCACTGCATGGTTTGGCAATCTGGACCGCAACCTGGCCGATACCTTGCAAGCCAAAGCCGGTGCCTGCTGCAACCAGCCGCCGGTAAAGCGTTGAAATCTAGGTGATATATATCATGCCGCCAGTCGGTCACCCCCACGGCAAGGGCACAAGCGCGTAGGATTGCGTTTTTTGTGTCCGGCCGCCCGCCTGAGGCGGCCTTTTGGGTGGAGTGGCGGTTTTGGCTGTGTTTTCGCTGGCGCAGTGCCTGGGTTATCTGGTTTTTGCTTTTTCCATAGCCGGTTTCCTGCAAAAAAAGGATCAACGCTTCAAGCTGTTGATGACCTTGCAGTCCGCGACGTATGCCATCCACTTTGCCTTGCTGGGCAACCCGGCGGCGATGACCAGCGCGGGTATTTCCAGCGTACGCATGCTCACATCCATGCGTAGTCAGTCGCCCTGGCTGGCCGCCGTGTTTGTCGCACTCAATATCGGGCTGGGTCTGTATGTGGCCAGCGGCTGGCACAGCATTGTGCCCATTCTGGGCGGCACGCTGGGCACCGTGGCGGTGTTCCTGTTCAAGGGCATTCCCATGCGCCTTTTGATTCTGTGCAGCACGCTGCTGTGGCTGGGCAATGCGTTTTTGTCCGGCTCGATTGGTGGCGTGATGCTGGAAACCACCTCCGCCACGCTCAACATCATCACCATCTACCGCTTGTTCGCCGCCCGCCGCGCGGCCGTGCCGGTGGCTGAATCCGCTTAAGCGGCCAGCGCCGACAACCGGGTCAGCGCGGCATTCAGCGTGCTGTCTTGCTTGGCAAAGCAAAAGCGCACCAGCTTGTGGTCACGCCCGTCGCCATAAAACGCCGACACCGGAATGCTGGCGACGCCATGCGTCACGGTGAGCCAGCGAGCGAACTCGACCTCTGATAAATCCGGCCGGATCTGCCGGTAATCTGCCAACTGGAAATACGTGCTCTGGCTGGGCTTGAGCAAGAACCCGGCACGCTGCAAACCCGCCGCCAGCAGATCGCGCCTGGCCTGGTAGAACGCGGGCAATTGCTGCCAGTGCGCGGGCTCGGCCAGATACTGCGCCAGCGCATGCTGCGTGGGCGTGTGGACAGAGAACACCAGGAACTGGTGCAGCTTGCGGAACTCTGCCGTCAGCGCGGGCGGTGCCACGCAATAACCGATCTTCCAGCCCGTGGCATGGAAAGTCTTGCCGAAGGAATACACCGCAAAACTGCGCGCCCGCAGTGCCGGATGTGCCAGCACGCTACGGTGTTCAATGCCGTCGTAAACCAGATGTTCGTAGACTTCATCGGCCAGCACGATCAGGTCATGCGCCTTTGCAATGGCGGCCAGCGCGTCCAGATCGGCCCGGCTGAAGACGCTGGTCGCCGGGTTGTTAGGATTGTTGACGATGATCAGCCGCGTGCGCGGCGTGACTGCGGCGCGCACCTGATCCCAATCCACCACAAAGGCGGGTGCGGCAAGGCTGATGCGCACGGGCAGCGCGCCCTGGGCACGGATGGCGGGCGCGTAGCTGTCATAAGACGGATCAAGAATGAGGGCCTCATCGCCCGCATGCAGCACGGTGGCAATGGCGGTAAACAGCGCTTGGGTTGCCCCGGCGGTGATGGTGATCTCCGTATCCGGGTTCACTGTCACGCCCCGGCTTTGTGCCAGTTTGGTGGCCAGCGCCTGACGCAATGCCGGCAGGCCCGGCATGGGCGCGTACTGGTTGTGGCCGGCCAGCATGGCCTGATGCACGTCTTCCAGCAGTTCAGGCGCGCAAGGGAAGTCCGGAAAACCTTGCGAGAGGTTGATCGCGCCGTGTTCGGCAGCAAGCTGGCTCATCACCGTAAAAATGGTGGTGCCGACATCGGGCAGTTTGGAAACAAGCGCCATGGTGCAGTCCGTTCAGTGGAACGGGCATATTAACCCGGCTTGTTGGAATGATTGGCGCTATGTGATGCGCAGTGTCTGAATCACGCAGCAACAAGCCGATTAACAACCCCAGCCTGGAAAAGAACCAAATCCGCAGTGGTTTATCCGCGCCTGGTTGCTAACCACAATGAAGTTTTTCAACCAGGCAGGGAGCAAGAGCATGAAAGTCATGGTGATTGGCGCGACGGGTACCGTCGGCAAGGCGGTGGTCGCGGCGCTGGAAACGCGGCATCAAGTGCTGCGAGTGGGCCACAGCAGCGGCACTGAGCAAGTGGATATCACCAGTGCCCAGAGCGTGCGCGCGTTGTTTGAGCGGGTGGGGCAGGTAGATGCCATTGTGGTCACCAGCGGTGAACTGCACTTTGGCCCGCTGGTTGAAACCACGCCGGAGCAGTTCCGCAAAGGCATCGACAGCAAATTGATGGGGCAGGTGAACGTGGCGCTGATTGGTCAGCATTATCTGCGCCGTGGTGGTTCTATTACGCTCACAAGCGGCATTGTGGCGGATGAGCCGATTGCGCAGGGCTTTAACGCCACCACGGTCAATGCGGCAGTGGAAGGCTTTGCCCGTGGTGTGGCGGTGGATGCCTGGGGCGCGTTCCGTATCAACGTGGTCAGCCCGACCATGCTGACCGAATCACAAGACGTGTTCGGTGCGTTCTTTCCCGGGTTTATCCCGCAAGATGGCGCGACCGTGGCACAAGCCTACGTGCGCAGCGTGGAAGGCCCGCAAACCGGGCGCGTCTACAAAGTATTCTGAGGGTCTGGTTGCGATGGCAGGCGCCACAAAACAAAACGCCCCGGCAGCACCGGGGCGTTTTTGTGTGCATCACACAGCGCTTATTTCTTGCGCTTGGGGATGTACAGATCGGTGATCGAACCATGGGCAATTTCTGCGGCCATGGCCACGGTTTCCGACAAGGTCGGGTGCGCGTGGACGGTGCCGGTGATGTCGCTGATGTCTGCGCCCATTTCGTAGGCCAGCACGGCTTCACCCAACAATTCACCCGCGTTCACGCCGACAATGGCGGCGCCGAGGATCTGGTGGCTTTCCGGATCGAACAGGATCTTGGTCAGACCGTCATCACGGCCATTGCCCAGCGCACGGCCAGACGCCGCCCACGGGAACACGGCCTTTTCATAGGCAATGCCCTTGGCCTTGGCTTCGGTTTCGGTCAGGCCCATCCACGCCACTTCCGGATCGGTATAGGCAATGGACGGAATCGCGCGGTAATCCAGATAGCTCTTTTCACCGGCAATGACTTCGGCGGCGCACTTGGCTTCATGCGTGGCTTTGTGGGCCAGCATCGGGTTGCCGACGATATCGCCAATGGCAAAGATGTGCGGCACGTTGGTGCGGCACTGGTTGTCGACCGGAATGAAACCACGCTCGTCAACGCTGACACCGGCGTTTTCTGCGCCAATCAGCTTGCCATTCGGACGGCGGCCGACGGCGACCAGCACCTTGTCGTAGGTTTGCGGCTCTTTGGGCGCCCAGTCACCTTCGAACGTGCAGCGCAGGCCCTCAGCGGTCGCTTCCACTTGCGATACCTTGGTCCGTACCATGACCTTGTAGCGCTTGCCGATACGATCGGTCAGCACTTTCACCACGTCACGGTCAGCACCCGGAATCAGGCCATCGCCCAGTTCCACCACGCTGATTTCAGTACCCAGCGCGCCATACACGCAGGCCATTTCCAGACCGATAATGCCGCCGCCCACCACCAGCATCTTTTTCGGGATGCCTTCGAGCTTGAGCGCGCCGGTCGAGGTAATGACGCGCGGATCATCATACGGATAACCCGGAATCTTCAGCGCGGTAGAACCGGCGGCGATGATGGCGTTCTTGAAACGCACGGTCTTCACCGAACCATCGGCCGCGGTCACGTTCAGGGTGTACGGGCCGGTAAACTGGCCTTCACCGGTCAGGACGCTCACCTTGCGTTGCTTGGCCAGGCCCGACAAGCCCTTGGTCAGACGGCTGACGACGCCATCCTTGAAGCCGCGCAGCTTGTCGATGTCGATCTTGGGCGCGCCAAAATCAATGCCGTGTTCGCGCATTTCTTCCGCATCGGTCAACACCTTGGCCACGTGCAGCAGGGCCTTGGACGGGATACAACCGACGTTCAGACACACGCCGCCGAGCGAGGCGTAACGCTCGACCAGCACCACGTTCTTGCCAAGGTCAGCCGCGCGGAAGGCACCGGTATAACCGCCAGGGCCAGCGCCCAGCACCAGCACGTCACACTCGACCACATCACCTGCCACAAGGGCAGGTTGGGCGCCAGCGGCGGGCTGCGAGGCCGACGAAGCCATTTGCGGCGACGGTGCAGCAGCTGCCGGCGCCGGGGCGGGAGCCGGGGCAGCAGCGGCTGCGCCAGCGGTCTCCAGCGTCAGCACAACGCCGCCTTCAGAGATCTTGTCGCCAACCTTGACGGCCACGGACACCACCTTACCCGCGTGGGTAGACGGCACTTCCATGGTGGCCTTGTCGGTTTCCAGCGTGATCAGCGATTGTTCTTTCTCGATCACGTCACCGGCTTTGACAAAGACTTCAATGATGTCGACGTTCTCATGACCGCCGATATCGGGAACTTTGATTTCTACAGTGCTCATGGGGACTCCCAGTGAGGGGTGAGGAGAGAGGAGTGAGGTGTAGAACCGCACTCCCCGGATGAGGTAAAGCGCGGGTTTTCACCTCACGCCCTACACCTCACGCCTCACTCATTACAGTATCAGGCGACGGATATCGGCCAGCAGCTTGCCAAGGTGCACGGTGAAGCGCGCAGCGGCGGCGCCGTCGATCACGCGGTGATCAAACGACAGTGACAGCGGGCACATCAGGCGCGGCTCGAATTCCTTGCCGTTCCAGACCGGCTTGATCTGGCTCTTGCACACGCCAAGGATCGCCACTTCAGGTGCATTGATGATCGGCGTGAAGCTGGTGCCGCCAATGCCGCCCAGGCTGGAGATCGTGAAGGTAGCGCCTTGCATGTCGGTCGGCTTGAGTTTGCCTTCGCGGGCCAGACCGGAGAGTTCGGTCAGTTCCTGGGCAATCTGTTTCAGACCCTTCTTGTCGGCATCCTTGATCACCGGCACAACCAGACCGTTCGGCGTGTCTGCCGCAAAACCGATGTGGTAGTACTGCTTGAGCACCAGGTTGTCGCCATCCAGGCTGCTGTTGAAGTTGGGGAACGCCTTGAGTGCTTCGGCGGCGGCCTTGATGATGAAGGCCAGCGGCGAAATCTTCAGGCCGCTCTTTTCCCATTCCTTGCCCACGGTCTTGCGGAATTCTTCCAGCTCGGTGATATCGGCTTCGTCGTTGAACGTGACGTGCGGAATCATCACCCAGTTGCGGCTGAGGTTGGCGCCGGAAATCTTCTGGATGCGCGACAGCGGCCTGGTTTCGATCGGGCCGAACTTGGCAAAATCGACCTTCGGCCACGGCAAGAGATCCAGACCCACGCCAGACCCACCGGCCGGGGCTGCGGCTGCCGGTGCAGCGGCTGCGCCAGACAGCACGTTCTTCACATAGCCACGCACGTCTTCATGCAGGATACGGCCCTTCGGACCGGTGCCCTTCACTTTGGACAGATCGACACCCAGTTCGCGCGCGAACGAGCGCACGGACGGGCTGGCATGGGCTTTGCGGAAACCTTCTTCATCAAACTTCACGCTGGCCGAGGCCGCCGGAGCCGGTGCGGGCGCGGCAACGGCAGGGGCCGGCGCGGGGGCTGCTTGCGGTGCCGGGGCCGGGGCGGCCGCAGCGGGGGCAGGCGCCGGTGCGGCAGCAGTTGCGCCAGCACCCTTGATGGTCAGGATCAGCGCGCCCTGGCCTACTTTCTCGCCCACTTTCACGGCAATGCTTTCCACCACGCCAGCGGCGGTGGACGGCACTTCCATGCTGGCCTTGTCCGATTCGAGCGTGATCAGTGAGTCATCCAGGGCGACGGTATCGCCCACCTTGACGTTCACTTCAATGATTTCAACGGCGTCGAAGTTGCCGATATCCGGCACGTGTACTTCGATGCTTTGCGCGGCAGCCGGTGCAGCAGCGGGTGCCGGTGCCGCTTGCGGAGCAGGCGCAGCAGGCGCCGGTGCGGCCGCTGCCGGAGCAGGGGCGGGCGCCGGCGCAGCGGCAGCAGCGCCACTGGCTTCGATCAGGACGATGACGTCGCCTTCGGATACCTTGTCGCCGACCTTGACCTTGACTTCCTTGACCACGCCAGCGTCAGTCGCCGGCACTTCCATCGTGGCCTTGTCGGTTTCCAGGGTGATGAGGGACTGTTCCTTCTCGACCACATCGCCCGGCTTGACCATCACTTCAATGACATCGACACCATCGTGGCCGCCGATATCAGGAATCTTCAATTCAATCATGAGATGAATCCTGTGAGGGGTGAGGGATGAGGAGTGAGGGGTACCCACTCCTCTTGAGCGCGTGGTGTGGGGGCGGGTTTGTCACCGCAGCCCTCACACCTCACGCCTCACGCATTTACACCGTCCAGGGCGCCGGACGATCCACTTCGATGCCGTACTTGGCGATCGCTTCGGCTACCTTGGTCAGCGGCAGCTTGCCTTCGTCGGCCAGGGCCTTCAGTGCGGCAACGGCGACGTGGTAGCGGTCCACTTCGAAGAACTTGCGCAGTTGCTGGCGGCTGTCCGAACGGCCAAAGCCGTCGGTGCCCAGCACGACGTAACGGCCAGGGACGTATTCACGGATCTGGTCGGCGTAGCTGCGCTTGTAGTCGGTCGCGACGATGGTCGGGCCAGCGGCATCTTTCAGGCAGCGGGTCACGTAGGCTTCGCGGGCCGGTTCGGTCGGGTGCAGCATGTTGTAGCGGGCTGCGGCCATACCGTCGCGGCGCAGTTCGTTGAAGCTTGGTGCGGACCAGATGTCCGATTCGACACCGAAGTCGTTCTTCAACAGTTCTGCAGCGGCGATGACTTCGCGGAAGATCGTGCCCGAACCCATCAGCTGAACGTGCAGATCACCCTGGGCTGCGGCCGGACGGAACTTGTACAGACCCTTGATGATGCCTTCTTCCGCACCTTCCGGCATGGCCGGGTGGGCGTAGTTCTCGTTCATCACCGATAGGTAGTAGTAGATGTTTTCCTGGTCCTGATACATCCGCTTCATGCCGTGCTGGACGATCACTGCCAGTTCATAGGCAAAGGTCGGATCGTACGACACACAATTGGGGATGAACTCGGCAAACTGGTGACCGTGACCGTCCTGGTGCTGCAGGCCTTCGCCGTTCAGCGTGGTGCGGCCAGAGGTACCGCCCACCAGGAAGCCGCGTGCGCGCAAGTCGCCTGCGGCCCAGGCCAGATCGCCAATACGCTGGAAGCCGAACATCGAGTAGTAGATGTAGAACGGGATCATCGTTACGCCGTGGTTGGCGTAAGCGGTGGCCGCGGCAATCCAGTCGGCCATGGCGCCGGCTTCGTTGATGCCTTCCTGCAGAATCTGGCCGGTGGTCGATTCCTTGTAGAACATCAGCTGGTCAGCATCTTGCGGCTCGTACAGCTGGCCGACGTGGCTCCAGATACCCAGTTGGCGGAACATGCCTTCCATACCAAAGGTACGGGATTCGTCCGGCACGATCGGCACCACGCGCTTGCCAATGTTCTTGTCCTTCACCAGCGCGGTGAGGATACGCACGAAGGCCATGGTGGTGGACATTTCGCGCTCGCCAGAGCTTTCCAGCAGCGTCTTGAAGGTGTCCAGCGCCGGCACTTCCAGCGACTCATTGACCGGGTTGCGCGACGGCAGATAACCACCCAGCTCGCTGCGGCGCTCGTGCATGTACTTCAGTTCCGGTGCGTCGGCAGCCGGCTTGTAGAAGGTGGCAGAGCGGGCTTCTTCATCCGACAGCGGAATGCGGAAACGGTCACGCAGATGCAACAGGTCATCCGGCGAGAGCTTCTTGGTCTGGTGCGCCACGTTCTGCGATTCGCCCGCAGCGCCCATGCCGTAGCCCTTGACGGTCTTCACCAGCAACAGGGTCGGCTGGTTCTTGTGCTCGGACGCGGCCTTGTAGGCGGCATAGACCTTGTGCGGATCATTACCGCCACGGGTCAGGCGCCAGATGTCGTCGTCGGACATGTTGGACACCATGTCCAGCAGTTCCGGATACGCGCCGAAGAAGTGCTTGCGCACGTAGGCGCCGTCTTTGGACTTGTACGTCTGGTACTCGCCATCGACCACTTCCATCATGCGTTTTTGCAGCAGGCCCTTCTTGTCCTTGGCCAGCAGGGCATCCCAGCCCGAACCCCAGACCACCTTGATTACGTTCCAGCCGGAACCACGGAAGTCGCCTTCCAGTTCCTGGATGATCTTGCCGTTGCCGCGCACCGGGCCGTCCAGACGCTGCAAGTTGCAGTTGATCACGAAAATCAGGTTGTCCAGCTTTTCACGGCCGGCCAGCGAAATCGCACCCAGCGATTCCGGTTCATCCATTTCGCCGTCGCCGCAGAAGCACCAGACTTTACGATCGCCTTGCTGCTTGAAGCCGCGGTCGTCCAGGTACTTCATGAAGCGGGCCTGGTAAATGGCCATCAACGGGCCCAGACCCATCGACACGGTCGGGAATTGCCAGAAGTTCGGCATCAGCCAGGGGTGCGGATAGCTGGAAAGGCCACCGCCGTCCACTTCCTGACGGAACTTCAGCAGTTGTTCTTCAGTAATACGGCCTTCCAGGAAGGCGCGCGAGTACATGCCAGGCGCGCTGTGGCCCTGGAAGTACACCAGGTCACCACCGTGATTGTCGCTGGCGGCATGCCAGAAATGGTTCCAGCCCACGTCGTACAACGTGGCTGCAGAAGCGAAAGAGGTAATGTGGCCGCCCAGATCGCCGTTGATCTTGTTGGCGCGAACCACCATGGCCGCTGCGTTCCAGCGGGTGTAAGAGCGAATGCGCTCTTCATAAGTGTGGTCACCCGGGCTACGTGCTTCCAGGTGAACCGGGATCGTGTTGATGTACGCGGTGGTGGCGGTGTAGGGGATGTTTACACCGTCTTCACGGGCGTGCCCGATCAGTTTTTCTACAAGATAGTGCGCGCGTTCGGCACCTTCGTTCTCAAGCACGCCATCCAGCGCATCCAGCCACTCACGGGTCTCTTGAGGGTCCTGGTCATGAATCTGCTCTGCCATTGCCATACCTTTTGATGGATGTAGTTAATGCTGCCCGGGTTTACGTATCCAGTCCGGTGCGTCGCCTGACTTATGGTCGGGCGATTCCACATTTCCGCGTTGCGGTGTAGTTATCTTTTGAATCGGAGGTGATACAGCGGCACCGGCCTTGGGCTGGTGCCGCCGTGCTACTGCTTAGCGCGGGTTATTGCGCTTGTAGTAGTTGATGAGACCGTTGGTGGAAGCGTCGTGGGTGCTAGTCAGGCCCGGGGTGGTCAGTTCACCCTCAATGGCTTTGGCCAGTTGCTTGCCCAGTTCCACACCCCACTGGTCGTAGGAGTTGATGTTCCAGACCGTGCCTTGCACCATGATCTTGTGCTCATAGAGCGCGATCAGCGCACCCAGACGACGCGGCGTCAGGCGCTGGATCAGGATGGAGTTGGTCGGGCGGTTGCCTTCGAAAATCTTGTGCGGGGTCAGCGCATCTTGCGCTTCGCCGGTGATGCCTGCCTTGGTCAGTTCGGCGCGCACTTCGGCTTCGTTCTTGCCGCGCATGAACGCTTCGGTCTGCGCAAAGAAGTTGGCCATCAGGATGGTGCTGTGCGGCTCCGGAATTTCCGGGTGTTCAATCGACGCGATAAAGTCGATCGGCACCAGTTGCGAGCCTTGATGCAGCATCTGGTAGTAAGCGTGCTGGCCATTGATACCTGCATCGCCCCACACTACCGGGCCGGTCGAGTAATCAACGCGGTTGCCGTCCAGGTCTACCGTCTTGCCGTTCGATTCCATGTCCAGTTGTTGCAGGTACGCCGGGAAGCGGTGCAGCGACTGGTTGTATGGCGAAATCAGGTGTGTGGCGGCGCCAAAGAAGTTGATGTACCACACGCCCAGCATGCCCATGATCACCGGCAGGTTCTGTTCGAGCGGCTTGTTCTTGAAGTGCTCGTCCATGGTGTAGGCACCATGCAGCAAATCCTGGTAATCGTGCTTGCCCAGGTAAATGGCAATGGGCAGACCAATGGCCGACCACAGGCTGTAACGACCGCCAACCCAGTCCCAGAACTCGAACATGTTGTCGGTGTCGATGCCGAATTCGGCAACCGACTTGGCGTTGGTCGACACCGCCACAAAGTGCTTGGCGATGTGGGCTTCGTTACCGACGCGATCCAGGAACCACTTGCGCGCAGTGCGGGCGTTGGTAATGGTTTCCTGCGTGGTGAACGTCTTGGACGCGATGATGAAGAGGGTGGTTTCCGGATTCAGCTTCTTGAGCGTGGACACCACCTGGTCGCCGTCAACGGTCGACACAAAGTGCATGGTCAGACGCTGGTGACCGAAGTCTTTCAGCGCATTACAGACCATGACCGGGCCCAGATCAGAGCCGCCAATACCGATGTTCACGATGTCGGTGAACGCCTTGCCGGTGTAGCCGACGCGCTCGCCAGAACGGATCTCGTCGGAGAACTTGAACATCTTCTCCTTGACCGCGTTGACCTTGGGCATGACGTCTTCGCCGTCGACCATGATCGGGTTCTTGTCGAGATTGCGCAGGGCAATGTGCAGCACGGCGCGATCTTCGGTGACGTTGATCTTTTCGCCAGAGAACATGCGCTCGATCCGCTTTTGCAGACCGGACTCACGCGCCAGGTTCAGCAACAGCGACATCGTTTTTTCAGTGACGCGGTTCTTGGAGTAATCGAAAAACAGACCACCCGATTCCAGCGAGAACTTCTCGAAACGCTGGGGATCGTTGGCAAACAAGTCACGCATGTGCAGCGGCGAGACTTCTTTGAAATGTTCCGCAAGGGCAAGCCAGGCGGGCGAGCTGGTCAGCTTGGACATCGTATTTCCTTTCTTCCTGTGGCTTCACGTCCGCTTGCCTTGAGGGTGGCGGACTCTGGTTTGAAGACCTGTTTTACACGCTAGGCGCTAGTGGGTACGACTAGTACTGCAAGAGTCGATTCTGTGACCGCCGCAGCCGGTTGGCACACCGGTTGCCGCAGCAGGTTCATGCATCAGTGATCGTGGCCGCGCACACGCTTTTCTTTCATGTTGCGCTTCATCTTTTCCAGCTGGTCGATCAGCTCCGGACCGCGCTTGAGCGCAACGCCGACAGCCAGCACGTCGATGATCACGAGGTGAACAATGCGCGTGATCATAGGAGTGTATAGGTCAGGATCTTCCATTGTGTCGGCATAAAGGCAAAGAGAGCAGCGTTTTGCCAGTGGCGACTTCGAATGGGTGATGCCGATGACATCAGCGCCGGCGTCGCGGGCGATCTCGACCGAGCGGATCATGTCCAGCGTACGGCCCGAGTTGGACACCGCCACAACGGCATCGCCCGGCTTGAGCATGGACGCGCTCATGCCGTGCATGTGCGGATCGGTATACGCCACGGTCGGAACACCGAGGCGGAAGAATTTGTTCTGCGCGTCAATGGCCACAGCGCCAGACTGGCCCTGGCCCCAGACTTCGATCTTGTGCGTGTTGGAGAGCACCTTGATGGCTTTTTCCAGCGCTTCGGTATCGAGTTCGTTACGGCAACGCAACAGGTGCGAGATGTTGTTGTCGAACAGCTTCTTGGCCAGATCGTGCGCCGAGTCGTCTGCCGACACCATGGAGTGCACATACGGCACGCCGGACACCAGGCTGCGGGTCAGGCGCAGTTTGAAATCCTGCAGACCCGAGCAGTTGAGCGAACGGCAAAAACGGATGACCGTGGGTTGCGATACGTCCGCGAGGTCCGCAATTTGCGCGATCGGCGCATTCGCCACCAGATTGGGTTGGGCCAGCACCAGTTCGGCTACTTTGCGTTCCGACCGGGACAAGCTGTCGATCATCGTTTTGATGCGTTCGAGCATAGGCGTCTCACTCCATCTCTTTGTAGGGCCATGGGCTGCCTTTTGGGTAACACCACTGCCGATTATGGATACGGGGCCCTGTTACAGGCCCCATATCGGAAAATGGCCGGTCAGGCCGTCCAGTAAACCAGTTTCTGGCCGGTTACTGCATCCAGCACGCGGCGGATCGGGTACTGTGCCGTGACGGGTTTGTCTTGTGTCAGGGCGGTTTGCAACAGGGTTTTCTTGCCTTCGCCGGTGATGTGGACGATCACTTCACGCGCTTTGGCAATGGTCGGCAGCGTCAGCGTGATGCGCTTGTGCGGCGCAACCGGCGGCGTCACCGCAGCGACCAGATCGGTCGACGCGCAAGCGGCTTCCAGTTCTGCAGCATCCGGGAACAGCGAGGCCGTATGGCCATCATCACCCATGCCCAGGATCAGCACGTCAAACGGCGCGGGCAGGGCGGCAAAACGGGCTTCGATCTCGGCCTGGCCTTCGTGCGGGGTGGCCGCAGAAGAAACCGGAGAGACGAAATGGGCAGCAGCGGCGTTGCCTTGCAACAGGTTCTGGCGCACGGTGCGCTCGTTGCTGTCAGCGTGATCAACCGGCACCCAGCGTTCATCGACGAGGGTAATCCAGACCTTGCTGAAGTCCACGGCGGATTCACTCAACGCCTTGAACATGCCAGCCGGGGTGCGGCCGCCGGACACAGCCAGCGATGCCTTGCCACGCGCAGCGATCGCGGCGTTCAGCGCCTTGGCGATATCGGCGGCGAGGCCTTGATCCAGTTCATCTTTGCTGGCGAATTCATGCCACTGCAGGGACATTGTTGTTCCTTTGTTTATTGCTGGTGGGCAGACAACGCACATACGTTGCACTGCACAAAATCATGCTGCCAGATACGGCAACCGGTAACCGGGCGTGAACCCGGTTACCGGCTATGCGGTGAACAGACCGCGAATTACGACTCTTCGTGCCAGGCTACGCCATCACGCGAAAGCAGGGCGGACGCAGCGGCCGGGCCCCAGCTACCTGCGTTGTACGGCTTGGGCGCTTCGGAACTGTTTTCCCAGGAATCCAGAATCGGCTCAACCCAACGCCATGCGGCACGTTGTTCATCACGACGCACGAACAGCGACAGATCGCCGCGGATCACGTCCATGAGCAGACGCTCGTAGGCTTCCGGCGAACGGGTCTTGAAGGTTTCCTTGAAGTCCAGATCCAGGTGAACCGGACGCAGACGCACCTGGTTGCCCGGCTCTTTGGCCAGCAGGTACAGGCGGACGGATTCATCCGGTTGCAGACGGATCACCAGACGGTTCGGGGTATGGGTACGGCCGAAGATGGCGGTCGGGGTTTCGCGGAAGTTGATGACGATTTCCGCCAGACGATCTTGCAGACGCTTGCCGGTACGCAGGAAGAATGGCACGCCAGCCCAACGCCAGGTCTGGATTTCAGCCTTCAGGGCCACAAAGGTTTCGCAGTTGGAACCTGCCGGTACGCCCGGCTCTTCCTGGTAGCCCGGCACCGGCTTGCCATTGATGGCGCCAGCGCGGTACTGACCGCGAACGACCTTGGTGTGTACATCTTCCGGCGACAGCGGCTTGAGCGCGCGCAGTACCTTCAGTTTTTCATCACGAACGGCATCGCCATCCATGGAGGCCGGCGGTTCCATGGCCACGATGGTCAGCAATTGCACCAGGTGGTTCTGGATCATGTCGCGCAGGGCGCCGGTCTTGTCATAGAAGTCGGCGCGGGTTTCTACGCCCACTTGTTCGGTCACGGTGATCTGGACGTCACGGATCCACTCACGGCGCCACAGCGGTTCAAGCAGCGTGTTGGCAAAGCGCAGTGCGATCAGGTTCAGCACCGGCTCTTTGCCCAGATAGTGGTCAATACGGTAAATCTGTTGTTCGGTAAAGAAGCGGGCGACGGCGTCGTTGATCTCGTTGGACGATTCCAGATCGTGGCCCAGCGGCTTTTCCAGCACCACGCGGGAGTTGCCCTTGTTCAGGTCAACCTTGGCCAGGTTCTCGGAAATACCGGCGAAGAGGTCAGGCGCGGTAGACAGATAGAACACGCGCGAACGACCCTGTTCCTGGTTCAGCGTATCGGCCAGCAGTTTGTAGTCGTCGGCATTGTTGGCATCCACGCGCAGGAAGTGGATGCGGCTGGCGAATTCGTCCCAGACCTTGGCTTCGTAATCGCTACCCAGGTAACCCTTGGCCAGGCCATGTGCCTTGTCGAGGTAAGCGGCGGTATCTGCGGCGCTGCGGCCCAGACAGATAATGCGGCCATTCTTGGGCAGATTGCCGTCACGGTGCTGGTGGTACAGGGCCGGCAGCAGCTTGCGCATTACCAGATCGCCGGTGCCGCCGAACAGCACCATGTCGAAAGCATCATTAGGGGTCATATCGGGCGTTCCTTTCCTTTTATGCGGAAGGCATGAAGGCCTCCCGTTGCTGTAAACAGACAAAGCTGTTTTCTGAAACAGAATCCTTGGTGTGCGCCTGGCACGGCGAAACAGACACGGCAGCCATGCTCAGTTGATGTCGGCAAACCGTTGCACCAAAGCTGATTCATGCTGCCGTTAATTGCGACTTTCCGGGGCGCGTTCTGTTCATCTATGCTGAAAATTACCAACGCGGCCATAGGAAATGCTTTGTAATCTTACTACACGCCCAAAGGGCCACGCAAACGGTATCTCAAGACCCGCCAGGAAGTCCTGAAATCCCGTCATGTCAAGGGGGTAAGGGCGCGGCTGAACTAGCTTATGCTGCGGTGCAGCAGCACCAATTTGTGTCATATTGGCGGTTGCCGCTGAAGGGTGATTGTAGTAAAACTACGCCTCGGCAACTATTTCAGTCCCGGCCTGGATTGCAACTTGATCCTGGTCCATGGCGTTCCCCATTTCCGGAGTCCTGCAATGCCAGCTGTCAGTTCAGTGCACCCTCGGCTCGCCGAAGTAACACGGCGTATTGTTGAACGTAGCCGCGAGTCCCGCGAGCGTTATCTGGCCCGTCTGGAAGCTGCCGCCAGCAAAGAACCTCTCCGCAAGGGTCTGGCCTGTACCAACCTGGCACACGCCTGGGCCGCCTCTCCGGAAAAAGACAAGATCATGCTGCGCGAAATGCGCCGCCCCAACGTGGCCATTGTGTCGTCTTATAACGACATGTTGTCCGCCCATCAGCCGCTCGAAACCTATCCCGCCCTCATCAAGAAAGCCGCGCTCGAAGCTGGTGCGACCGCACAGTTTGCGGGCGGTACGCCGGCCATGTGTGATGGCGTGACGCAGGGCCAGCCCGGCATGGAGTTGTCGCTGTTCAGCCGCGACGTGATTGCCATGTCGACCGCAGTAGCGCTGTCGCACAACGTCTTTGATGCCGTCACTTTGCTGGGTGTTTGTGACAAGATTGTGCCAGGCCTGTTGATCGGGGTGCTGCAATTTGGTCATCTGCCCGCCGTGTTTGTGCCGGCCGGCCCCATGACATCCGGGATTGCCAACAGCGAAAAGGCCAAAGTCCGCCAGTTGTTTGCCGAAGGCAAGTGTGACCGTACGGCGCTTTTGAGCTCTGAAGAACAGTCTTATCACGGCGCGGGCACCTGCACGTTCTACGGTACTGCCAACTCTAACCAGATGTTGATGGAAATCATGGGTCTGCATCTGCCTGGCGCCGCGTTTGTGCACCCCAACACTCCGCTGCGTGATGCGCTGACCGCCGCCGCCGGCCGCCGTGCTGCGCAAATTACCAACGTGGGTGATGAATACATTCCGGTCGGCCGCATGATTGACGAGAAAGTCATCGTCAACGGTATCGTCGGCCTGCTGGCCACGGGTGGTTCGACCAACCACACCATGCACCTGACCGCTGCGGCCCGGGCCGCCGGCATCATCATCGACTGGAGTGATTTTGATGATCTCTCCGCCGTGGTGCCGCTGATTGCCAAGATCTACCCCAACGGTACGTCGGACGTGAACCAGTTCCACGCTGCAGGCGGCATGCCGTTCCTGACTCGTGAACTGATCAAGGGCGGTTTCCTGCACGAAGACGTCCACACCATTATGGGCTTTGGTTTGAGCCGTTACGCCAAAGAGCCGTTCCTGATTGATGGTGAACTGGTCTGGCGCGATGCCGAGATCGAGTCGGGCGATGAAACCGTACTGCGCCGTATTGAAAAACCGTTCAGCGTGGATGGTGGCCTGCGTTTGCTCGATGGCAATCTGGGCCGTTCGGTGATCAAGATTTCTGCCGTCAAGCCGGAACATCGGCTGGTTGAGGCGCCAGCCATGGTGTTTCATGACCAGGATGAAGTGCTGGAAGCGTTCCAGCGCGGCGAAATGGAAAAAGACGTCATCATCGTGCTGCGCTTCCAGGGCCCGCGCGCGATCGGCATGCCGGAACTGCACAAGCTGACCCCGGTGCTGGGTGTATTGCAAGACCGTGGGTTCAAGGTGGCATTGGTGACCGATGGCCGTATGTCTGGCGCGTCGGGCAAGGTGCCGTCCGCCATCCACATCACGCCGGAAGCGCTGGCAGGTGGTCCGCTCTCCAAACTGCGTGATGGCGACATCATTCGTCTGGATGCAGAGGCCGGCGTATTGCAGGCCAAGGTTGATTCGCAAGTCTGGGCCGCGCGTGAGCGTGCCGAGGCTGATCTCTCCGCCCACCAGCATGGTATGGGGCGTGAACTGTTTGCTTCTTTCCGTCAGGCTGCCACCGGCGCGGAAGAGGGTGCCCTCTCACTGGGGCTGGCTCACTAAAAGTCACCAGGTCAGGGTAGTCGGGGGCGCAACCGCCGGGCTTCATCCCGTCGTGCCGGTTTTTCGGGAATGGCAGCTGCGCATTAAGGTGCTTAAACAAGCAACACTTATAAGAAAGTCAGGATCATGCAAATTCGTGAAATCATGCGTTCCTGCCCGGTGATGCCGGTGCTGATTATCGAAAAGACCGAACACGCTGTGCCGCTGGCCAAAGCGCTGGTCGCAGGTGGTATCCGGGTGCTGGAGGTGACACTGCGCACCGAAGCCGCACTCGAATCCATCCGCCTGATCGCCGAGGCAGTGCCCGACGCGATCGTGGGTGTCGGTACCGTTGTTCGTCCGGAGCAATTTGCCCAGGCCAAGAGCGCTGGCGCCAAATTCGCCGTGACCCCGGGTCTGACCGAAACGCTGGCCGCCGCTGCCCGCGCTGCAGATATTCCGCTGCTGCCAGGCGTGATGACCCCGTCAGAAGCCATCGCCGCGCTGGAAATGGGCTTTGACGCGCTCAAGCTGTTCCCGGCCGAGCAAGCAGGCTCTTACGGCATGCTCAAGGCGCTGGGCAGCCCGCTGCCGCAAGCCCTGTTCTGTCCTACTGGCGGCGTGACGCCGGAAAGCGCACCCAAGCTGCTGGCCCTGCCTAATGTGGGCTGCGTGGGCGGCTCCTGGCTGGCCCCGAAAGACAAAGTGGCCGCTGGCGACTGGGATGCGATCACCGCGCTGGCACGCGAAGCCGCTGCGTTTCGCAAGTAAGCCATTCAGGGCAATGAGCGGCACCGTGCCGGGTCCTTGATCCGGCGTTGTGCCGTCTGCGTGTAACTGTCATACACTTGCGACTATATTGAGCCGGTAATTGTGGCTGTCTATGCAACCTGCGGTTGTATTTACGGTCATGGCCTATACATATGACGCAAGAATTCCTGGCAGGGCAGGTTGGGCAAACCGGTTCGGACTGGTGCCCAACCTGTTTGTTTTATTAACAAATCAAATAGTTGGTGGAATATATGACTATCAAAGTAGGTATCAACGGCTTTGGCCGTATCGGGCGCATCGCTTTCCGTGCAGCACAGGAACGTTCCGACATCGAGATCGTGGCAATCAACGATCTGCTGGATGCCGAGTACATGGCTTACATGCTGAAGTACGATTCCACCCACGGCCGCTTCAATGGCACCGTGGAAGTCAAGGATGGCCACCTGGTCGTCAATGGCAAAACCATCCGCGTGACCGCCGAAAAAGATCCGGCAAACCTGAAGTGGAATGAAGTCGGTGTTGAAGTCGTTGCTGAAGCAACCGGCCTGTTCCTGACCGACGAAACCGCTCGCAAGCACATCCAGGCTGGTGCCAAAAAGGTCGTGATGACCGGCCCGTCCAAAGATGACACCCCGATGTTCGTGATGGGCGTGAACCACAAGTCCTACGCGGGTCAAGAGATCGTTTCCAACGCATCTTGCACCACCAACTGTCTGGCTCCGCTGGCCAAGGTGATCAACGACAACTTCGGTATCGTTGAAGCCCTGATGACCACCGTGCACGCCACGACGGCAACCCAGAAGACTGTGGATGGCCCGTCCCACAAAGACTGGCGCGGCGGCCGCGGTGCTTCGCAGAACATCATCCCGTCGTCCACCGGCGCTGCCAAGGCCGTGGGCAAGGTGATTCCGGAACTGAATGGCAAGATCACCGGTATGTCGTTCCGCGTTCCGACGCCGAACGTGTCCGTGGTTGACCTGACTGCACGTCTGGCCAAGCCGGCAACCTACAAGGAAATCTGCGCCGTCATGAAGGCTGCCGCTATTGGCGAACTGAAGGGCGTTGTGGGCTACACCGAAGACGACGTGGTCTCCACCGACTTCAACGGCGAAACCTGCACCTCCGTGTTCGATGCCAAGGCAGGTATTTCGCTGAACGACAACTTCGTGAAGCTGGTAGCCTGGTACGACAACGAAACCGGCTACTCCCACAAAGTGCTGGACCTGATTGCCCATATCTCCGCCAAGTAATCTGGCAGCGTTATGGCATGATCAAAAAGGCGACCGGAAGGTCGCCTTTTTGTTTTTGTATCCGTCGCACAGCGGGCGGGTGGATATATATATAAAGCACCTCTCCCTCGCCATGATCCCGGGGCGGCATCGCCCCTGGCCCACCTTGCCAGCGCGCGCTCTGGCAGCGGTTTCTGCCTCTCCCTTAGCCTTTCCTTGATTGCACCTACGGTATCTCAGCCGGATACGCCTCCGTCTTGAGGCAGTCCCTGGAGTACGGCCTGTCGCCGGTATGTATCGGTGTCTGCCCGGCTTTGGTGGGGGTGCTTGTGGCATGACAACAACATGGTTTTAATGGTCTGAAAAGGTGCTGTAAGCATTGAAGGGGGCTCAAGTGGTCTGCATGGACGCCGCTTCCGAATGTCATAAATCTATAGATAATTCTTTTCTTATCAATGCTTTGTTTGTCTTTCGTCAAGGAATGCAAAAGGGGTGGTATTGGGCCTGACTGGTATGCATGCCTGGCGTGCCAGCTCAATTGTTGTACTTATAAGACAATTCCTAGAATGCGGGCGGATACGGTTTGCGTCGCATAAATAAATTCACTTATGCTTTCCCCGAAGCAAGGTTCACGTCATCGTTCGTGCCGGTGCCTCGCTGTTACTCAAGCTGGTGAAAAACCAACTTCCAAACTAGGAGACCTATAAATGTTTAAGCGTGCTCTGATTGCTGCTGCGGTTACTGCTGCTGTTGCTGCCCCGGTGGCATTTGCGGATGTAACCATCAGCGGTTACGCCGAAATGGATTTGATCGCTCGTACCAACAACGCAACGACCGGCGGCAATGGCGATACCGCTCGCTACGGTGTTGAAAGCGATCTGATGATTTCGTTTGATGGCAAGGACAAGTGGGACAACGGTCTGTCCACCATCTGGCGCGTGTCGCAAAAGCCGGGCGGCGGTATCTACTCCCTGGGTCAACAAAAGTGGGGCGGTCGTGAAGCCTTCATCGGTGTTGCGGGTGACAGCTGGTCCGTCAAGGGCGGCCGCGTGTTCATGGACCAATACCTGCGTCACGACTGGCCGTACCTGACCGACGGTTCGGGTAACGTTGGTGAAGACTACGGTATCAGCGGTCAAGCCTTCTGGGACAACGCAGTTCAAGGCAGCATCACTTTCGGCCCGGCTACCCTGGTCGCTTCCTATGCTCTGCCGAGCGGCTACTCCAGCGGCAACCACAGCCAAAGCTATGAAGTTGGCGGCGGCGTTGACTTCGGTACCGGCGGTCACTTCGACCTGTCCTACCTGGCCATCCGCGGTGACGACGGCGTGAAGACCACTGATCCGACCACTGGCGCAATCACCTACCCGGGTCAATCCAAGAACCCGGACGGTACTGACTCCGTTCTGTTCACTGGTATCCGTTACCCGTTCGGTCCGCTGACTCTGTCTTTTGACTACACCCGTCAAAAGTTTGATGGCGCGACTTCCGGTGCTGTTGATGTTCACACCGATCTGTACCACGGCCTGATCAAGTACCAATTCAACGATCGCCTGGGTCTGCATGTTGGTGACACCGAAATCAAAGACAGCAACGACAACAAGGCTAACCAGTTCAACGTTGCGCTGCACTATCAACTGTCCAAGCAAACTGAAACCTACGCTCGTATCCGCTACCTGAAGCTGAACGACGAAGGCAAGGTTCCGGCTGGTCTGACCTGGCAAAACCTGGGCATGGCTTCCAGCAAGGACAACGCTACCGAATTCCTGATCGGTACCTGGACTGGCTTCTAATCTGGATATTTCCCGATTCAAAGCTTGAAAAAGGGCGACGCAAGTCGCCCTTTTTTTATTTGCTTTTGTTGTACTTTAATCAGTGGTCCCAAATTGCATTTTTGAGAATGTCTTTTTAATGTACTGATTTTGTTTGGTTATTTTTTAATTTTCAAACCGGCAACGACGAGTTGTCCGGTTTTTTTTCGCATTGTTCCTGCAAAACGGCAGCCCTTAATCTGCGGGCCAATCAGCAAGCCAACAACGTGCTGCAACAAAAAGCGCCTGGCTGATTTGCGTCCCTTTTTACAGCCGATTTACAGGAGAAAACAATGTTCTATCGTGCTCTGATTGCTGCTGCGGTAACTGCCGCATTTGCTGCCCCGGCCATGGCTGACGTTACGATCAGCGGCTCCGCAGAAATGGATCTGTTCTATCGTACCCATCAGGATTCTGCTGCTAGCGCCCGCAACGCAGATACGATGCTCAAGGATGGCGGGAGTGGCGCTTTTGGTAACGAAATCGACCTGATCCTGAACTTTGACGGCGTCGATAAACTCGACAGCGGTAACAAGCTGATCTGGCGTGTGTCGCAAAAAGTAGCTACGCCGGACACCGCTGAGTGGGGCTCCCGCGAAGCCTATATCGGCATCGTTGGCGACTGGGGTACGTTCCGTGCTGGTCGCGTGTTTGCACCGTCGTATCTGGCGCTTGACCAGTTCCAGTGGGGCGCAGGCAATCTGTGGGAAGACTACGGTGCCAACGCCGTGTGGTTCAAGGAAGCTGTCGCTTACGCAACGCCTGATTTCAACGGCTTTGGTGCTCAGGTTGCGTATGACCTAGGGAAGAAAAACCCGTCTGGCCAGACCTGGGCTGTTGATGCGATTGCCACCTACAAGGGCTATGGCCTGGATGTCGCAGGTGGCTATCAGCAGCAAAAGGGTCTTGACGCTGTGAATCAGGACGACGCATTTACGCCGAGTGCTACCAGCACCGATAACAAGCAAGAGTTCTACTTTGCCCAGGCTAACTGGGACATGGGCAATGGTGTCACCCTCCGCGGCGGCTACAAGCACAATAAATGGCAATTTGCGGAAAAGGTTGAAAACGACCAGTTCTTGCTGGCTGGTGCATACGCGTTCAACAAAAAGAGCTCGTTGGGGCTGGGCTGGCAGAACATCGTCAACAGCAAGGTCAATGGCAACAAGGACAATGATCACAATGCCAACCAGTTCTTTGGCCAGTACACCTATAGCCTGTCCAAAAACACCAACGCCTTCGTGCAAGCTCGCTACATGAAGTTCAAGGATGCCGATGTTCGTCCGTACAATGCTGAGACTTGGCAACTGGACGGCGTAGCCAGCAGCGGCACCGACAATGGTGCTCGTGTTCTGGTCGGTACCTGGACCGGTTTCTAATCCAGTCTGACTTGCTTGGTGCAGATAAAAAGGGCGACTTAGGTCGCCCTTTTTTTGTTCTGGATATTTGATATATCAAATTTTCCAGGCACGATAGCACTCGCTGGTAAAACCGGTATCAATCCGTCGTTTTTTCGGGATGATGAAATTCGCCAAACGGGGTTGAGCTTTCTGCCAGGAAGGGTTGCGCAAACTGTTTCATTTGCGCATCGCAAAATGGGTGAAAAGCCAGTATTCGCGCGGTTTTAAGCGAAAAACTAAGGTGATTGCCCTACATATCTGCCCTGGTCAGGAGTTCACCTGATTTCGGTCAAACCATCCCCCCAATAAATTCCTCTACGCGGGTTGCCATGGGGCTGCCCGTAGCCTAGGAGACCGAAGAAAATGAAAACTTTGCGTATGACGCTCTGCGCAGCGGCTCTGTCCGTTGCTTGCGCTGCCAATGCGGCTGAGGTGGAAGTGCTGCACTGGTGGACATCCGGCGGTGAAGCAAAGGCCGCTGGCGAGCTGAAGAAGATGCTCGAAGCCAAGGGCGACAAGTGGAAGGATTTTGCAGTTGCTGGTGGTGCAGGTGACAACGCCATGACCGCGCTGAAGACGCGCGTGGTGTCGGGTAACCCGCCGGCAGCAGCTCAAGTGAAGGGCCCGGCTATTCAAGAGTGGGGCGATCAAGGCGTTCTGGCCAACATCGATGATGTTGCCAACAAGAACGGCTGGAACAAGATTCTGCCGCCGGTTGTGCAAAACGTGATGAAGTATCAAGGTCACTACGTTGCTGCTCCGGTTAACGTTCACCGCGTGAACTGGCTGTGGATCAACCCGGATCTGCTGAAGAAGGCCAATGCCAAGGTTCCGACAACATGGGACGAATTCTTCAAGACTGCTGATGCCCTGCAAAAAGCTGGCATTCAGCCGGTAGCTTACGGTGGTCAACCGTGGCAAGACGCTACCGTGTTTGAAGATGTGGTTCTGGGTGTTGGTGGCGCACCGTTCTTCAAGAAGGCCTTCGTGGATCTGGATCAAACCACGCTGAAGAGCCCGACCATGGTCAAGGCTCTGGAAACCTACAAGAAGATCAAGCCGTACACCGACAAGAACGCCGCTGGCCGCGACTGGAACCTGGCTACTGCCATGGTTATCAATGGCAAGGCTGGTATGCAGTTCATGGGTGACTGGGCCAAGGGTGAATTCCTGGCTGCTGGCAAGGTTCCGGGCAAAGACTTCGTTTGCGCTCCGACTCCGGGCACTGCCAAGTCCTACACCTTCAACATCGACAGCTTCATTTTCTTCAAGCTGAAGAACGCCGATGCAGTGAAGGGTCAGAACGATCTGGCCGAAACCATCGTTTCGCCGGAATTCCAGCAAGTGTTCAACCTGAACAAGGGTTCCATCCCGGTTCGTCTGGGCGCCGACATGTCCAAGTTTGACGATTGCGGCAAGCAATCGGCCAAGGACTTCGAAGCCGACAACAAGGCTGGCACGCTGGTTCCGTCCTTCGCTCACGGTATGGCCATGCACTCGGCTACCCAAGGCGCCATGTATGACGTTATTTCCCAATTCTGGAACGACGACAACATGACCGCTCAGCAAGCCGCTGCCAAGCTGGCTGCTGCTGCCAAGGTTAACTAAGTTGCAATACCGGTTCGCAAGAGCCGGTTTGCCTGGTTAATCAGCATATTCGGTAGTACCTGGTTGTATCTGTTGTAACCCTTCCTCTCCGGCCCCGGAGGGGAGGGGGCTTCACCTGTTTTACCCCCCTGTTCATCGGAGATTTGTCATGATTCAGTCGACCCGGCCAGCTCAGTATGGCTTTGCGGAACGCTGGCTTCCGCGGCTTGTGCTTGCCCCGTCGTTCTTGCTTTCGCTGATATTCATTTATGGTTTCGTCGCCTGGAATGGTTATCTGTCGTTTACCGCTTCGCGTTTGCTGCCTAACTACACCTGGGTGGGTTTTGACCAGTACGCGCGCCTCCTTGACAGCGGCAATGATCGTTGGTGGGTTGCGGTCGAGAACCTGTTCAAATTCGGCTTTCTGTTTATTGGTGTGAGCATGGTTGTCGGCGTCTTGCTGGCCATTTTGCTTGACCAGAAAATTCGTGCCGAAGGTGCCTTGCGAACCATTTATCTGTACCCGATGGCGCTGTCGTTCATCGTGACCGGTACGGCCTGGAAGTGGATGTTGAATCCGGGGCTGGGTCTGGAAAAGATGGTGCACGACTGGGGCTGGACCAGCTTCCAGTTTGACTGGCTGGTTAATCCTGATATGTCGATTTATACCGTGGTGATCGCTGGTATCTGGCAGTCATCCGGTTTCGTAATGGCGTTGTTCCTGGCTGGTTTGCGCGGTATTGATGATTCGATCATCAAGGCAGCCCAGATTGATGGCGCCACCCTGCCACGCATCTACTGGAAGATCATTCTGCCGGCCATGCGCCCGGTGTTCTTCTCCACGCTGATGATTCTGGCGCACATCGCCATCAAGAGCTTTGACCTTGTGGTTGCACTGACTGGCGGTGGCCCTGGCTTCTCGTCCGACCTGCCGGCAACCTACATGTATGCCATGGCGTTTACCCGTGGCGAAATGGGCCTGGGTTCTGCCAGCGCCATGATGATGCTGTTGACCGTGTCTGCAGTGATTGTGCCTTACCTGTATTCCGAACTGCGCAGAGGTCGCAATGCCTAAGAATAACCTGTCCCGCTTTATTGTTTACGCGGTTCTGATTTACTTTGCGGTCTACTATCTCTTGCCGTTGTACGTCATGTTGACGACATCGGTGAAGAGCATGGATGAGATCCGTGCCGGTAACCTGCTGTCGTTCCCGATGCATATCACGTTTGCTGCTTGGTCCAAGGCCTGGAGCAGTGCGTGTACTGGCGTGGAATGTACTGGTCTGGCGCCGTTTTTCTGGAACTCCGTACGCCTGGTGGTTCCGGCCGTGCTGATTTCCACGTCGATGGGTGCGATCAACGGTTACATCCTGTCCAAGTGGCGCTTTCCGGGTTCGGAACTGGTGTTCGCGATGCTGATGTATGGTCTGTACATTCCGTTCCAGGTGCTGCTGCTGCCGATGGCCATGACTGAAGGCTGGATGGGCATTGCGTCCTCCACCACCGGTCTGGTGTTCGTGCACGTGGTCTGCGGTATCGCTTCCACCACGCTGTTCTTCCGCAACTTCTACGTGGGCATTCCGGATGAATTGATCAATGCTGCCCGTCTGGATGGCGCCGGTTTCTGGCGCATCTTCTGGCGCATCGTGCTGCCGATGTCGATTCCTATCCTGATGGTCACGCTGATCTGGCAATTTACCCAGATCTGGAACGACTTCCTGTTCGGTCTGGTGTTCTCTGCCGGTGGTTCGCAACCGATTACCGTCGGTCTGAACAACCTGGCCAACACCTCCACGACCGTCAAGGAATACAACGTTGATATGGCTGCCGCGATTATCGCCGCGCTGCCGACCATCTTCGTGTACGTGGCTGCAGGTAAATATTTTGTGCGCGGTCTGTCCGCCGGCGCGGTCAAGGGCTAAGTCCCGGGCCAAAGAAACATACACCGGTATTGCTACCTGCACGATGCGGGGCCGGGCTTGAACGAAACAAGCCGGCCACCGCGCAGTAGCCCGGTACCCGAACTCAGAAATGGAGAAAAAGATGGGCGCACTTGCCATCAAGAACGTAACCAAAAGCTTTGGCGACACGCATATCCTGAAAGGCATCGATATCGAGATCGATGACGGCCAGTTCCTGATCCTGGTTGGCCCGTCCGGTTGCGGCAAGTCCACGCTGATGAACATCATCGCTGGTCTGGAAAGCCCGACTACCGGTGAAGTGAACATTGGCGGCCGCGTTGTGAACAACGTGGCACCGAAAGACCGTGACATCGCCATGGTGTTCCAGAGCTACGCCCTGTACCCGACCATGAACGTGCGTCAGAACATTGCGTTCGGTCTGGAAACCCGCGGCGTTGCCAAGAAAGAACAAGAGGAAGTGATCAATCGCGTGGCCAAGATGCTGCAGATGGATCACCTGCTTGATCGCAAGCCGGGTCAACTGTCCGGCGGTCAGCGTCAACGTGTGGCCATGGGCCGTGCGCTGGCTCGTGACCCGATCCTGTTCCTGTTTGACGAGCCGCTGTCCAACCTGGACGCCAAGCTGCGCGTAGAAATGCGGACTGAAATCAAGCAACTGCATCATCGCCTGAAGACCACCATCGTTTACGTGACCCACGACCAGATCGAGGCCATGACGCTGGGCGACCGTATTGCGGTCATGAAGGACGGCATCATTCAGCAGTTCGGCAGCCCGCAAGACATCTACGAGCGTCCGTCCAACATGTTTGTGGCCAGCTTCATTGGCTCGCCGTCGATGAACTTCCTGGAATGCCATCTGGCTGAACAAAACGGCCAGGTCGGTGTGAGCCTGACCAGCGAAAGCGATGCACGTTTCATCCCGCTGAAGGATGGCGCCCGCTTCGCCAATCGCGTGGGTCAGGAAGTCATCATGGGTATCCGTCCGGAACAACTGGACGTGGCCCACGGCGACGAAACCGCACTGGGCTGCAAGGTCATGCTGACCGAGCCGACTGGTCCGGACACCATGATCTTCACCCGTATCAATGGCAAGGACGTGACTGCTCGCGTACACCCGCGCGATGCCAAGGGCCCGGGCGAAGTCATGCGCCTGGCACTGGACATGAGCAAGGTCGTGTTCTTCGATCCGAAGACCCAACTGCGCATCGACTGATTTGCCGTTGCGCAGCAAGGCGGCCGGTTGATCCGGCCGCGACGGTTCAAGCTTCTTCCGCAGGAGCAGCGACTTGGCCCCACTGTATGGTGGGGCTTTTCTTTTGTGGAGCGGGAAAGAGAGCGGGGCGGGCTTTAGCCCGTCAGGGTGCGGCGTTCAACCAGCGCCTGTGCCAGTGTGCTGGGGTCGGCGTGTTCCAGTTCGCCGCCTACAGGCAGGCCGCGGGCAATGCGGCTGACGGTCAGGCCACGGGCGCGCAGCATTTCGGCCAGATAATGCGCCGTGGCTTCGCCTTCTACCGTGAAATTGGTCGAGAGGATGACTTCTTTGACGATGCCATCGCTGGCGCGCTCCAGGAGGCGGCTGAAGGCAATGTCCTTGGGGCCGATGCCATCAAGCGGGCTCAAGCGGCCCATCAGCACAAAATAAAGGCCGTGATAGGCCAGCGTGTGCTCCACCATCAGTAGATCAGTGGGCATTTCCACGACGCACAGTTGTTCATGCGTGCGGTTCTCATCGGCGCAAATCTCGCAAATGTCCGACTCGGTAAACGTATTGCACAACTGGCAGTGCTTGAGTGTTGCCAGCGCGGTCATGATGGCGTGCGCCAGTTCACCCGCCCCGGCCTGATCGCGTTGCAGCAGGTGATAGGCCATGCGGCTGGCCGATTTGGGGCCAACGCCGGGCAAAACGCGCAAAGAATCGATCAAATGCTGGAGAGAAGAGGGAGTGCTCATGACGTCAGATCAGGCTGGCCAGAATGAAAAAAGGGGTGAACCTCACGCCGCCTCAGGCCGCGCGCCGGCTCACCCCGTTTTGTCCGCTTAGAACGGCATCTTGAAGCCCGGCGGCAGGTTCAGGCCAGCGGTAAAGCCGGACATCTTTTCCTGCGTGGTGGTTTCCACCTTGCGCACGGCGTCGTTCAGCGCGGCGGCGATCAGGTCTTCCAGCATTTCCTTGTCGTCTTGCAACAGCGAGTCATCAATGCTGACGCGCTTGACGGCGTGATGGCAGGTCATGACGACCTTGACCATACCGGCGCCGGCCTGGCCTTCAACTTCGACCTGACCCAGCGCTTCTTGCGCCTTTTGCATGTTTTCCTGCATTTGCTGGGCTTGCTTCATCAAGCCGCCCAGGCCACCTTTGTTGAACATTGTTCTGCTCCTTGTTGACTACAACGCCGGCCAGAGTGCGCCAGCATCAATACAAATCCGTAATACGCCGATTGTGCATCAACCCACCGGGTGAATCGAACCCGGCATGACGATGGCACCGAATTCCTGCACCATGCTTTGCACAAACGGATCATTCTGGATGGCCTGTTCGGCTTCATCCTGCCGTTTCTCACGGGCCCGCTGCATGATGGCGGCGGGCGTGTGTTCGACGGTCGCTTCAATCAATTCCGCCGTGACCTGCACAGGCTGGCCAAAGTGCTTGCCCAGCAGTTCACGCAGCTTGTCCTGGAAATCGCGGGTGGCTACGGCGCGGTTGCTGTCAGACACGCGCAGTTTGAAATGGGCGTTGTCCCAGGATACCAGCTCCGCTTGCGCCGCCAGCATGCCGGCTGCGCCCATGCGCAGATCAACGACCAGACCATGCCAGTCGCCGTTAAAGGTGGCCAGGCTTACCGCAGTGCCATCGAACGTACCCGCGCTGGTCGCCGGTGCTTGTGGCGGCATGGCTTCGGGCACGAAGGCGGCCGGTGGCGCAGGATCAAAATCGGGCTCGAAAACCGGTTCCAGATACTCGGCAGGCTCCGGCATGTCATTGCTGACGTCCTGAGCTTGCACAGTCGGCGCCACGGTTGCTTGTTCAACGACAGCGGCGGCCTCCCACGGGGCCGGTTCTGCCGCGACGGCAGGTGCCGGTGCAGGGATCGGGGCTGGTACTGGCGCAGCAATCGGTGCGGGGGCCGGAGCGGGGACAGGCGCCGCCACTGGCGCGGGTGCGACCGGTGCCACTGCCGCTACCGCAGCAGCGGGCGCAGCCATAGTCACCGGTGCCGGGCGGGCTGCTGACGCGCTGTTCAGAACCGGCAGATTGTCCGCCGCGGTGACTGGCGCAAAGGCCAGCATGCGCATCAGCGTCATCGAAAAGCCGGCGTATTCATCCGGCGCCAGCGCCAGATCACGGCGGCCATGAATGGCAATCTGGTAGTACAACTGGGTTTCTTCTGCCGGCAGCGCTTGCGCCATGGCCAGGATATCCGCACGCAGCGGCAGATCATCCGCCAAAGCGCCCGGAACCACCTGGGCGAGGGCGATCTGATGCAGCACATGCGCCAGTTCATGCAAGGCGGATTCGTACGACAAACCACGCGCCGAGATTGAATCGGCTGCGGCCATCATGGCCGCACCATCATGCGCGAGCAGCGCGCGCAAAATCTCGAACAGATAGCCTTGATCGACAGCGCCCAGCATGGCGCGCACGCCTTCTTCGCGCACTTCGCCAGAGCCATAGGCAATGGCCTGATCCAGCAAGCTCAGCGCATCGCGCATCGAGCCGTTGGCAGCGTGGCCCAGCAAACCCAGCGACGCCGGTTCAAAACTGATTTGTTCCGCCTGCAGCACATTGTTCAGGTGGCCGGCCACTTGCTGTGGCGTCATCTGGCGCAAAGAGAACTGCAGACAGCGGCTCAACACCGTGATCGGCACTTTCTGCGGATCGGTGGTGGCCAGAATGAATTTGACGTGGCCCGGTGGCTCTTCCAGCGTTTTGAGCATGGCGTTGAAGGCACTTTTGGACAGCATGTGCACTTCATCGATGATATAGACCTTGAAGCGGCCGCTGGTGGGGGCGTACTGGGCGTTATCGAGTACTTCGCGGATGTTGTCGATACCGGTATTGGACGCAGCATCGATCTCCAGCAAATCAACAAAACGGCCCGCGTCGATTTGCGTACAGGCGCTACAGACACCGCACGGCTCTGCCGTCACGCCGGTTTCGCAATTGAGCGATTTGGCCATGATCCGGGCGATCGTGGTCTTGCCCACGCCGCGGGTGCCGGTGAGCAGCCAGGCATGGTGCAGGCGGCCCGTGGCAAAGGCATTGGACAGCGCCTTGATGACGTGTTCCTGGCCTACCAGCTGGGCAAATGTGCGAGGGCGCCACTTACGGGCGAGTACTTGATAAGTCATGGCGCGATTCTATCAGAACAGGGCCGCTGCAACGATCAAGGCGTATCCATCTGGCCAGGTGATGCAGCCGGATGGATACGCCTTGGGTGTCGGCACAGCGTGGCGCTTATTCGGTATGGAAGTAGCGTTGCGTGTCGGTCAGAAAGTGCGGGCCTTCATTGCCCCGGATCAGTGTGCCGATCCCTTCGCTGGTCAGCAGTTCCAGCAGCAGCGCATTGGGCACGCGACCATCAATGATATGGGCCGACTTGACGCCCGTACGCACGGCATCCAGCGCAGAGCCGATCTTGGGCAGCATGCCGCCGGAGATCGTGCCATCGGCAATCAGTGCATCGACATCCGCCAGCGTGACACCGGCAATGAGTTTGCCGTTGCGATCAAGCACGCCCGAGGTATTGGTCATCAGGATCAGTTTTTCGGCATTGAGCGCGCGCGCCAGCGTGCCGGCCACCAGATCCGCGTTGATGTTATACGCCTGGCCATCTGCACCCACACCGATCGGCATGATCACCGGTACAAAATTGCGGGTTTGCAACAGGCTGATGAGTTCGGTATCGATTTTCTCGATTTCACCAACTGCGCCAATATCGACCGGCCCGCTGTCGCCCGGTTCTGGCGGCAGCAACATCTTGCGGGCCTGGATAAAGTAACCATCCTGACCATTCAGGCCAACGGCCTTGCCGCCACTGCGATTGATCAGGCCGACGATCTCCTGGTTGAGCTTGCCGGTGGCCATTTCCACCGCTTCCAGCGTTTGCGCATCGGTGACGCGCATGCCGCGGCGGAACTCGCTCTTCACGCCCATTTTTTCCAGCAAGCCGCTGATCTGCGGGCCGCCGCCGTGCACAATCACCGGCTTCATGCCTACCAGTTGCAGCAAGGCAATGTCGCGGGCGAAACCGGCTTTGAGCGCGTCATCAGTCATGGCGTTGCCGCCATACTTGATCACGAAAATCTTGTTATGAAAGCTCTGGATATAGGGCAGGGCTTCCGCAAGGATATTGGCCTTGTCGCCGGCACCAAGGAGGGCGCTGATCATGTGCATGCTCCTCAGGCGGTGGGGCTGGTGGCAAACAGCTGATGCACTTCCTGCGGCGTGGCACAGGTGCGCAGCTTGTTGCGGAATTCCTGATCGCTGAAAAGTTGCGCAATGGCGGCCAGGATTTCCAGATGCGCCTGGGTCGCACGTTCGGGCACGATCAGGGCCAGGATGTTGGAGACCGGTTTGCCATCGGGCGCATCAAACGGCAGGGCCAGTTCGGTACGCACAAAGACGGCAATGGCTTCATTCAGGCCTTTCAGGCGCGCGTGCGGCAACGCCATGCCCAGACCTAACGCCGTTGAACCCAGTTTTTCCCTGTCCTGCAGGCTTTTGACGACCAGATCGACAGACAGATTGTGCGTTTGCTGCAAACGTCGGCCAATCTCTTCAAACAGTCTGGCTTTGCTGGATACATTCAGATCCAGCACGATGTCTTCGGGTTGCAATAGCTGCGAAATATCCATGGAGGGTATACCGGTTCCTGTACGCAAAAAACATGAAATGGCTGAACCGTTTTAGCCCACCCCGGCTTGTGGCAACAGGGCAGCTTGGCGGCCTGGTCGGATTATACGAAAAACCCTGACGCGCATTGGCGTTTTTGCACGATTTTTATAGCGTTTTTACATACGCTCACAGAATCGCCGGTTGCTTGTTTCCGGCAAGGTATTCCAGCCTGGCCAGCCTGCGGGGCACGACAAAACCCACATGGCGTCCGGTCGGATGGATAATGGGGACGCACCGAACGTTTTGAACCCTTTTTTGTTGATTGGATTGATAAGCGGTTATGTCGCAAGACGAATGGAATGACCCTGCGGACCCCATGCCCGCCCCGCCGTACGAGCCCGCACTGGAAGAATGCTGCGGCAATGGTTGCGAGCCCTGTATTTTTGATATCTACAACGAAGCGCTGCATACCTATCGGCGTGAGCTGAAAGCCTGGCAGGAGCGCCATCCTGGCGCGCAAGTGCCGTCACACTGAAAAGTGCCGGCGCGGCAAGCGGCAGATTTGACAGCGGCAAACGCTGGCAAGGCCATGGTCGCGCGGGCACAATCGGCCAGTCTGCTGTTTTCTGCCAGGAATACGCCCCGCCATGTTGCTCTCTCGCTTCAAGTCTGCCCGCTCGCTGGGCGCCCTGTGTCTGACCTTTGCCATGGGCACGGCCGCAGCGGCCAGTGCATTGCCTGCACCTGTCGCCGCCGCCATGAATACAGCGCATCTGCCGGCCTCGGCCCTGTCGCTGGCGGTGGTGCCGCTGGAGCAGGGCGCGGGCGATTACTGGAATGCCGATGTGCCGGCCAACCCGGCCTCGACCATGAAGCTGATCACCACCTTTGCTGCGCTCGATATGCTGGGCCCGGCATTTGCCTGGACCACAGATTTATATAGCGATGGCACGGTGAGTGACGGCGTGCTGCGTGGCAACCTTTATATCAAGGGCTCGGGCGATCCCAAGCTGACCATGGAGCGTCTGTGGATGCTGCTGCGGGATGTCCGCGCCGCCGGCATCAAGCGCATCAACGGCGATATCGTGCTTGACCGCAGTTTTCTGAATATCCCCGCCAGAACCAGTTTTGCCGATGACGGCAATGATCCGGCCCGCGCCTATCTGGTGGGCCCGGATAGTTTGCTGGTCAACTTTCATGCCTTTCGCTTTCATGTGGTGAACGACGCGGCCGGCGCGCGCGTGAATGTGGACCCGCCGCTCCCGGAACTCGCCGTGGAGAGCGCCATCAAGACCGCGCCGACGGCGCCTTGTGCCAGCGGCAACCTGGCGTTTGTTGCGACGGGCGCCGGCAGCGCCGTGCGGGTCAAGGTCAGCGGCGCGCTGCCGGCTGATTGCGCGGTCGATAAATACCAGTCTTATCTGGATGCGGTGACCTACACCGGCAGCCTGGCGCGTTATCTGTGGCAGCAAACCGGGGGCGAAATCAGCGGCGGCATCCGTACGGGCGAGGTCCCGACGCAGGCCGTGCGCCTGGCGCAGTCGCAATCGGCCGATCTGGCCAGCAATATTCGCGACATCAATAAATACAGCAACAATCTCATGGCGCGGCAGTTGTTCCTGACGCTGGGGGCGCGTTATCGCCAGCCGGGTGAGGATGATATCCAGTCCGCCGCCCGCACCATCCAGAACTGGATTGCCCGGCGCGGCGGCAACTGGAGTGAACTGGTGCTGGAGAACGGCTCCGGCCTCTCGCGGGAAGAACAGATCTCCGCCCGCCACATGGCGCAGTTGCTGCAATGGGCGAGCCAGAGCCCGTATGCGCCGGAGTTCATCTCCTCGCTACCTATTGCTGCGGTCGATGGCACCATGAAGAAGCGTTTGAAAGACAGCGGGGTAGCCGGCGAGGCACATATCAAGACGGGCACGCTGAAAAACGTGCGCGCTGCGGCGGGGTTTGTCCGGGCTGATGACGGCCGCATGCTGGTGGTCGTGGCCATCCTTAACCACCCGCAAGCCGAGCGCGGTTTGCCGGTACTTGACGCTGTCCTGGCATGGGCACAGTCGGCCGGCGCAACGGCACTCGCGGGAAACGCCGTAACACGCTAAAATAGCTGGCTTTTTCCCGCCCGTGTTCTCGTGGGCTTACCAAAGGCGCGTCATGGACAAAATCCTGATTCTCGATTTCGGCTCCCAAGTCACCCAGCTGATCGCCCGCCGTGTGCGTGAAGCGCACGTTTACAGCGAACTGCATTCGTTCGACGTGTCGATCGACTTTATCCGCGACTTCAAGCCCACCGGCATTATCCTGTCGGGCGGCCCTAACTCGGTATACGAAAGCGACTATCAGGCTGATCCGGCCCTGTTTGAACTGGGCGTGCCGGTGCTGGGCATTTGCTACGGCATGCAATGGATGGCGCAAAGCCTGGGCGGCAAGGTCGATGGCGGTCATGTGCGTGAATTCGGTTACGCCGAAATCCGCGCCCGCAATCACAGCAAGCTGTTCCATGATCTGCAGGATCGCGCCAACGACCAGGGCCACGGCCTGCTGGACGTATGGATGAGCCACGGCGACAAGGTGACCGCGCTGCCGGAAGGCTTCAGCGTCATCGCAGAAAACCCGTCTTGCCCGATCGCCGCCATGGCCGACGAAAAGCGCGGCTTCTACGGCGTGCAGTTCCACCCGGAAGTGACCCATACCATCAAGGGTCGCGACATGATCAACCGCTTCGTGCTGGAAATCTGTAACGCCAAGCCGTCCTGGACCATGCCCAACTACGTGGACCAGGCTGTCGAGAAGATTCGCGAACAGGTTGGCGACGAAGAAGTCATCCTGGGGCTGTCGGGGGGCGTGGATTCGTCCGTCGCCGCTGCGCTGATCCACCGCGCCATCGGTGATCGCCTGACTTGCGTATTTGTGGATAACGGTCTGCTGCGCCTGAACGAAGGCGAGCAGGTCATGAACATCTTCAACAAGCATCTGGGCGTGAAGGTCATTCACGTGGATGCCACCGACCAGTTCATGGGCCACCTGGCTGGCGTGAGCGATCCGGAAGCCAAGCGCAAGATCATTGGTCGTGAATTCGTCGAAGTCTTCCAGGCTGAAGCCGCCAGACTGCCCAAAGCCAAATGGCTGGCCCAGGGCACCATTTACCCGGACGTCATCGAATCCGCCGGTGCCAAGACCAAGAAAGCGCACACCATCAAGAGCCACCACAACGTGGGCGGCCTGCCGGAAACGTTGAACCTCAAGCTGCTGGAACCGCTGCGCGAACTCTTCAAGGACGAAGTCCGCGAACTGGGCGTGGCGCTGGGCCTGCCGCATGAGATGGTCTACCGCCACCCGTTCCCGGGCCCGGGTCTGGGCGTACGCGTACTGGGCGAAGTCAAACGCGACTTCTGCGACCTGCTGCGCCGTGCCGATGCCATCTTCATCGATGAACTGCGTGCCGCTGACTGGTACGACAAGACCTCGCAAGCCTTCGCCGTATTCCTGCCGGTCAAGTCCGTCGGTGTGATGGGCGATGGCCGTACTTATGAATATGTCGTCGCCCTGCGCGCCGTACAGACCAGCGACTTCATGACCGCCAAGTGGGCCGAACTGCCGTACGACCTGCTGGGCAAAGTCTCCAACCGCATCATCAACGAAGTCCGTGGTATCAACCGCGTTGTTTATGATGTGTCGGGCAAGCCGCCGGCCACGATTGAGTGGGAATGATCTGGTAGCAGGTCTGCCTGTTATCAGTGTCAAAACAAAAAGCCCGTATAAAAACGGGCTTTTTGTTTTTCTGGCCCCCGTGCGCAGTGCCGTCGGTCGGGCTTCAATACTTAGTCATTGACCTAAGTATTGGTCAGGACCAGGATGATCAACATCAACCGTCCTGAAATCAAAGGTTCCTGCATGCTGCAATCCGCCGTCACTGATGATGTCTTTCTTGCTTTATCCAGTGCCACCCGGCGGCAGATTCTGCAACACCTTGCAACAGGCCCGGCCACGGTGAGTGAGCTGGCGGCGCCCTTCGATATGAAACTGCCCTCGTTTGTGCAGCATCTTTCAGTGCTGGAGCGCAGCCGTCTGGTGACCTCGACCAAGCAAGGGCGCGTGCGGACCTATGAAATTGCACCCGAGCCCTTGCAGGCCGCGGAAGACTGGCTGAGCGGGCAGCGGCGCGTGTGGGAATCCCGCTTCGACCGGTTTGATGATTACGTCAACCAACTCAAGGCAAAGGAGTCAGATTCATGAACAAGGTCTTCACGATCAATCCTGAAACAGATTTCGTGCTCGAACGGAATATCGACGCGCCGGTGCATCTCGTCTGGGAGGCATTAACGAAGCCGGAACATCTGAAGCAGTGGTACATGCCCAGGGATTGGGGCTCGGTTTCAGCGTGTGAGATGGATTTGCGGCCAGGTGGCGCATTCAGCATTGATATCACGACCGCAGACGGGCAGTCGTTTCCAAATCTGGGTTGTGTTGTCGAAGTCATCCCGCTGGAACGCCTTGTCTGGACCTCCATGCTGTTTCCCGGTTTTCGGCCCGCCGTCTTTGATGACATCCCGATCACCGCCATCATGACCTTGCAGCCCGCAGGTAAAGCAACGCGCTATGTATTCACCGCGCTGCACCGTAGCCCGTCTGATTTCCGGCAAAACAAGGAGTCGGGTTGGCAGGAGGGAACGGCCATCGCCATGGCCCAGTTTGTGGCGCATGTAGAATCGCTCAAATAGAACGTTCGTTCTACGTTCGTCGGGGGCTTTGTGCGATAGTGCGCCTGGCATGTTTTTCCGGAATGCGAAAAGACTAGTATCGAACTTCCAGATTGACGTGGATGGAGGTTCACATGGATCGCGGGCCAACTGATTTGTTTGCAGAGCAGCCCTCGCTTTTCGCGGGGCTGGGTGCGAGTCACTATATTCCGCCTCAGGCCAAGGGTTTGCCCGGCATCGTGCCGCGGCGGGGCGGTCTGGGCGGCATGCCCCTCGGCAATCTATTCTTTGCGATCTTCCCGAGTGCCGCCGCGATTGAACGCATTCATGAACTCGCGGTACATGAATGTCATGTCCATGCCCTCGCCGGATACTTCATCGGGCTGGAGCGGCTGCACATGTCGATCGCACCCTTGCTGACCTTTCCTGGTGAGGTCGCGCCGCGCTTATACATAGATGCGGGGATTTACCTTGGTAACCGGATTCAGATGAATCCCTTCATGATCACGCTGGACCACACGGCCAATTTTCAGGGGCGCAGTGGCCGGTCGCCTTATGTGATGACCGCAGGCGCAGGCAGGGAAGGGGCGATCAAGCTATCAACCTTGCTTGCCATGGAGCTGCGCCGGGTCGGCGTCAAATTCAGCGCCTCCTCAGTTAACCCGCACGTCACCATGCTGTATGACCGCAAGCGGCCGCCACCTTGTGGCGTTGATCCTGTCTCGTGGCTGGTCACCGACTTTGCACTGGTGCATAGCCACGTGGGCGAAAGCCGCTATGACATCCTGCAGCGCTGGACGCTGGGTGGCTGACCAAGCCCAAGGTGGCCTGAATGGCGCTTGCATATACATATAGATAAAGCCGGACGCAGTCCGGCTTTATCTATATGTGCTGTTGGCCGGTGATTTTTAAGGGCGCCAAAGGCCGGAATAAAGCTGGATAAGTAGTAAGAGCGGTGGCGAAAGCCGGGTGGTAAAACCAGGGAGAAAGCAAATTTCCTTACGGATCAGTCTCTTGTCGAGAAGACGGGAAATTTGTTGCAGGAAGGTGTTGACGGGTGTCGGGGAGGTCCGTATAGTTCGGTTTCTCCGCTGCAGACACAACAGCGAAACAGCGAAAACGAAGAGTCTAGCAGGTTTCGTAGTGGATGTGGCAAACGATCTT